>JANQJN010000101.1 GCA_028281625.1 Emcibacteraceae bacterium
CCACATTGCCGCGGTAAGCCATATCGACGATGATGCCTGCGGTACGAAGATCATGGGCAATTTTCATGGCCGGTGCCTGCGCATCCGCGCCAACAGGCGCGATCACCACTGGTCTTCCTGGTCTTTGCAAAAGATCTTCTGAAATGAGTTCCGCGATTCTTTCCATCCCCGCTGCCCAGCCGATTCCAGCGGTTTTCGGGCCGCCCATCATCTCCATCAGCCCGTCATAACGACCGCCTGCCATTACCGTACCCTGGGCACCAAGCTGATCAGTGGTAAATTCAAATGCTGTATGGCAATAGTAATCAAGACCACGTACCAATCGATCATTTATGATATATTTAATACCGATGTCTTCGATGCCACCGATAACTTGTTTAAAAAACTCTTTTGTGTAGTCGTTGTAATATTCCCCGATACGCGGTGCATCTTCGACCAGTTCCCGGTCGCCCTCATCCTTACTATCCAAAATCCGCATGGGATTTTTTTCAAGACGTGTAAGGCTGTCTTCACTAAGCTTTGATTTAAAGCCGGTGAAATAATCAACAAGCGCATCACGGTAAGCAACCCTGCTTTCAGGATCGCCAAGGCTGTTTAGCTCCAGTGTTATATGCTCACCAATACCCAGCTCATTGAGCAGGTCTGATCCAATGGCCAGCACCTCGATGTCAGCTTGCGGCTCCGGTACGCCCAGTATTTCCACGTCCATCTGGTGAAATTGACGCATGCGGCCTTTTTGCGGTCGTTCGTAACGGAATGTCGGCCCGAAGCTATAAAATTTGCACGGCATCGACTGTTGAAGACCATTAGAAATAAAGGCACGGGCGATTCCTGCCGTAAACTCGGGGCGTAATGTTACTTGCTCACCTCCGCGATCTTCAAAGGTGTACATTTCCTTGGTTACCACATCGGATGTATCGCCAAGTGTTCTTTTAAAAGTTTCGGTAAATTCAAATATTGGCGTATCGATTTCTTCGTGCCCGTATCTTTCCGCCACGGATCTGAATATATTATAAATTGTCCGAAACCGAATGGCTTTATCGCCTAATACATCGTGGGTTCCGCGCACTGGTTGAAGCCGCGCCACTATTTTTCTCCCAAATTTTGCTAAGATGCTTTTTGTTGGTCTTTTTCTGCGTCCAGTTCAGCTGCTTTTGCCTCTACCAGCTCTACAATATGATCGACCAGATTGTCATCATCAATTTTATGATCTGTCATACCATTCAGATAAACCATGTGATTGCCATTTCCACCGCCCGTCAGACCAATATCGGTTTCCTTGGCTTCGCCAGGGCCGTTGACCACACATCCGATGATGCTCAAGGAAAGCGGTGTTGAAATATGCTCAAGACGTTTTTCAAGTGTTTCCACTGTTTGAATAACCGGGTAGGCCTGCCGCGCACAGGACGGGCAGGAAATGATCCGCACGCCGCGATGGCGAAGATCAAGGCTTTTAAGCATATCAAAGCCGACTTTAATTTCCTCAACCGGATCAGCGGATAGGGACACGCGAATCGTATCACCAATTCCGGACCACAGCAGCATCCCCATGCCGATTGAGGATTTTACAGTGCCAGCACGAAGTCCGCCCGCTTCGGTCACTCCAACATGCAGTGGGTAGTCACATGCATCTGCCAAGCCCTGATAAGCCGCCACCGCCAGAAACACGTCAGAGGCCTTTACGCTGATCTTGAATTCGAAGAAGTCATTGTCTTCGAGAATTCGGGCATGCTCGAGCGCGCTTTCGACCATGGCGTCCGGGCAAGGCTCACCATATTTTTCCAGTAAGTGTTTTTCTAGAGAACCCGCATTAACGCCAATGCGCATGGAACAATTATGATCTTTGGCGGCCTGGACCACTTCGCGGACACGTTCAGGGCTTCCAATGTTCCCTGGATTAATCCGCAGGCAGGCCGCGCCGGCTTCGGCCGCTTCGATGCCGCGCTTATAGTGAAAATGAATGTCCGCAACAATCGGCACCGATACATTATCAATGATTTCCTTGAGTGCTTTTGTCGATGGTTCGTCTGGGCAGGACACACGGACAATATCAGCACCCGCATTTTCCAAGGCGTGAATTTGTTCAACGGTCGCTTTCACATCCGTGGTTAGTGTGTTGGTCATAGATTGCACACTGATCGGTGCGTCACCCCCCACAGGGATATCCCCCACCATGATCTGGCGGCACTTGCGACGAATAATGTCACGATAAGGTCGAAGGCTCATTGGTCATTCCAATTGTTTTACGCACTGCGCAATAAAAAATCCCCCCTTTAATACCAAGGGGGGAGTAATTTTGAAAATAGTTTTTATGATTTATGCTAAATTATTAGTCCAGCAGTGAAAGCTCCACCAGTTCATTTTGTGCAAGCAAAATATTTTCGATAATTTGTCCCTGTGCGCCGAGAGGCTTGATCTCTCCGCCCGCGATGAGAACTGCCAGCGCGGCCGCATTATTGGTCATCAGGCTTAAACCTTCATCGGTTGGTGCAGCAAAATCCTCGCCTTTACCCACAATTTTTTCCATCCGTACGGTGCCATCCATTTCAGAGAGACGCACCCATACATCCTGCGTTGCCTGGAAGCGAACTTCGTCGGTTGCCACAGCAATGGTTACAGGCTCTTCCACCACAGGAGTTGAGACTTCAGAATGGAGATTTGTTGGTACGGCAAGTTCAACGGTTTCTTCCGCATCAAACATTCCAAAACCGGTCCAGATGCCAACAACGATGGCGATGCATAGTGTTGCAATACCCGCCGTCTGTTTGATCGGAATATTGTAGTGTTTTTCAGCTTCCGGAAATGTCAGGACAACACAGTCATTTAATCCAGCATACTCCGCTTCATAACGTGACACCACGTCTTTTGTGTTTAGCCCCAAGTAAGTTGCATAATTCTTCAGAAATCCGGTCGCATAGCACGACGACGGAAAGGAGGCGAAATCGCCCTGTTCAAGAGCTTCAAGCAGATAAGGTTTAATGCATAATTCTTCGGCGATAACATTCAGGTCTCTGATCTTATGTTTTTGCCGCGCTTCCTTTAACATCTTTCCGACGTTTGTCTCTGTCGAATCAGATTTAATTTCGGTACAAATCGAGTTCACTTTATAATTCCCAGCTTATCGACACCTATATTATTTAATTGTTTTTTTAGGTGCTTGCCTACTTACTTCATTTATCAAATAATCAGTTATCGTTAAAAAATATGATTAACATCTTTCGCGTTAATCCAATATTATTGCCCAATAAGATTATGAATTCGTTAAACGAACCTAACTTTTTATTCTTAACTTCAATTCGTAAGCAAAATTAACACTTTTCCCCTAGGAGTTAAGAGTCAACCGTAATTTAATGCAGAGAGTCAACAAAAAAGCGCAACTTACCGTAAATATGGAGGAATTTGGCCTTGAATCGCTAGATTCTGACCCCATTTGTCCTAGCGAAGGTCCGTAACTCAGCCCTGATATTGGGCTCAGAACGACTCACTAATTCTTCAATGAAATCCTCAGCTTGGCCGATATCGAGGCTTCGGATCATCATTTTTACCGGTCCAATTGCCGCCGGTGCGACAGAAAGACGTCGGTAGCCAAGAGCAAGAAGCGCTAGCGCCCCGAGCGTTTTTCCGCCAATCTCTCCGCAGAGCGTGAGCGGGATTTCATGTTCGCTGCATTTGTCAGAAATATATTTGAGCATCTTAAGCGCTGGCGGAGAGAGCGTGTCATAGCGGTTACTGAGTTTTGGATTGTCTCGGTCACTGGCATAGAAAAACTGCATCAGGTCGTTGCTGCCAATTGAGATAAAATCAACCAGCGGAAGCAGGGCATCCATCTGCCAAACCAGGCTTGGTACTTCAAGCATGGTTCCCACTTTTACTTCGGTGGGCATGGGCCGATTATTTTGCTTATGGCGGCTCAACTCTTTTTCGAGTATTGATTTTGCCAATTTAAATTCCGCCACATTGGTAATCATCGGAAACATCACGTTAAGGGTGGTGCCCGCAGCAGCTGTTATAAGTGCGCGAAGTTGATAACGCAGCAGCGCCGGACGGTCCAGAGCAATTCTAATTGCCCTCCATCCCAAGGCTGGGTTGTCTTCATTGTCCCGCTTTAAGAATGACACCTCTTTATCCCCGCCAATATCAAGGGTCCGGAACGTAACTGGCTTACCATCAGCGGCATCAATGATTGATTTATAAAACTCTGCCTGCGGATTAATCCGGGGAAGGGTTTTGCTGATCATAAATTGAAATTCTGTACGGAACAATCCAACACCTGTCGCACCGGTTCTATGCATACCTTCAATGTCCATGGCCAGACCGCCGTTTATGACCAGCTCAATTTCGATCCCGTCTTTGGTGATGACAGGCTTATCACGCATGTCATCATATCGGGCAAGAAGTTTTGCACGTGCTGCAATGGTATCTCGGTAGCTTTCAAGAATTTCCGGCGGTGGGTTGACGTAAACTTCACCGTCCAGTCCATGAACAATAATTTGCTCTCCATCATCGAGGTCGAGAATATTTTCATCAATCTGACCAATCATGGGAATGCCCAGTGCTCTGGCAACAATCGCCACGTGGGAGGTATGAGAACCTTCTTGAAGCAGCACAGCATTTAGCTTGTCGCGGTCATATTCCAAAAGTTCCGCGGGCCCCATATTGTTGGCTACAACCACTGCTTCCTGCGGCAATGATTTGTCCGCGGCTGTACCGGCCTTACCCATCAAATGCCGGATCAGACGATTGGCAAGATCGTCGAGGTCGCTTAGTCGTTCACGAAGATATGGATCTTCGGTCTTCATCATTTTGGAGCGGTTTTCAACCTGAATTTTTTCAACCGCCGCTTCGGCGGTCAGGCCGCTTTCAATGGCATCTTCAATTTTGAGCCGCCACCCTTTATCCCGAGCAAAGAGTTTATAGACGTCGAGAATTTCACGGTGCTCCCCGTGGTGCAGAATGTCTTCCGCAGACATGATCTCATCAAGCTGCTTAAGCAGGCTTTCAAACCCCTTGTCCAATTTTTCCAGTTGTAGTTTATAGTCTTCGGACAGATGCTGCAGTATCTCGAGCTTTGGTTCGTGCAAAACCACAACCCCTTCTGCAAGCCCTTCTGCAAAAACCATACCGCCGAAATGTTTGATTCCGGCCCGCTCATCGCCACCATCTTTTTCATCTTGCGCCGTAATAAGGTCACCACTGACCACAAGTTCCGCGAGCACCATTGCAATGGTTTGCAGCGCTTCCTCTTCTTCTTCCGAATAATGCCGACTTGCTTTATTTTGCACCGCGAGAACGCCTACCACTTTGCCAGTGCGTAGGATAGGCACAGCCATCATTGATTTATAAATCTCTTCACCGGTCTCGGGGCGGTAAGCAAATTTGGGATGATCTTGAGCATTGCTGAGATTAAGGGAAGACCCCGTGGCCGCCACAAGGCCCACAAGTCCTTCACCAACCCTCAGACGGGTGTGGTGCACCGCTTCAGCTTTTAGACCTTCTGTTGCAAAAAGTTCCAGCGTATCACCACCACGAATAAAATAAGCCGAACACACTTCTGCGACCATATTAACGGCCACCAAATGCACAACCTTGTTCAGACGCACTTCCGCCTCGTCTGCGCTTGCCATTATTTCGTGCAGCTGCCTCATCATCTGACGAGGAGCATTTTTAATGGGGGTCAAACTACCCTCCTTGATACGCTTATTTCCCCTTAATTGGGTTTAAGCCAATTGTTCCGCTGCCTGTTCTAACAGATTCGCAATAATTTCGGAAACGGGCTCTATCTTTTTTACCATGCCGACGCTTTGACCTGCCATGACAGAGCCATTTTCAACATCGCCGTCGATCACGGCCCGCTTCAGCGCGCCAGCCCAATAATGCTCAATTTCAAGCTGCGCTGCTTCCATTTCAAGCTCACCTGCCTGATATTTGTTGATCACTTCGCGCTGCACATCCATAAATTCCACAGAAGCTGCATTCTTTAGTGCGCGAACTGGTATTACTGGAAAGCGCTTATCTATCTGTACTGATGTTACTGCATCCCGCGCGTTGCTGCGCATAAACATTTTTTTGAAATTTTCATGGGCAATGGATTCTTCTGCACATACAAACATGGTGCCAAGCTGACAGCCTGACGCCCCCATCTGAAGGTAAGAAGCCATCACTTCGCCGCGTCCAATGCCACCCGCTACGAAGACCGGCACATCCTTAATGTGCGGCAAAATTTCCTGCGCGAGCACAGATGTGGAAACCGGTCCGATGTGGCCGCCCGCTTCGGAGCCCTCAACCACAAGTGCATCCGCCCCACTACGGATGAGTTTTTTGGCGAGGATCAGCGCTGGCGAGAAACAGATCACCTTGGCGCCGCCGTCCTTGATCCGCTTAATTGAATCCGCTGTGGGGATGCCGCCCGCGAGCACAACATACTTCACGTTTTGTTCCAGTGTCGCATCAATCAACTCATCGATTTGCGGGTGCATGGTGATCAGATTAACGCCGAAGGGCTTCTTGGTTTTAGCATGGGTTTCTTCGATCACGTTGGAAAGCAGATCAGGGGTCATGCTGCCACAAGCAATTACACCAAAACCACCGGCATTGGAAAGCGCGCTTACGAGATTACTTTCAGAAAGCCAGCTCATGGCACCACCAAGGATCGCATATTCCGTTCCCAAGAAGTCGGTCCCTTTCTTCCAAAGCTGTCTTAGTTTCTCATGGCCTGCTTCATTCATAATCGTTACTCGCTTTGTTGTTATTCGCCGTCCAGGCCATATGCAGTGTGTAGTGCTCTAACCGCGAGCTCGGTATATTCAGCTTCGATCAATACGCTGATCTTAATTTCAGAGGTGGAGATTACCTGAATATTAATACCTTTGTCCGCTAGCGTCTTAAACATGGTTGCCGCCACACCTGCGTGTGAGCGCATACCAACACCGATCACAGAAATTTTCACCACGTTGCTATCAGTCATCAGGCTGCTAAACTCAACATTGTCAGCGTCATTCAGAATCTTCTCTGCTTTTTCCAGATCATTTTCGGTAACGGTAAAGGTCAGGTCAGTTTTGCGACCGTCTTCGGTTTCGTTCTGAATGATCATATCCACATTGATGTTGCCGTCAGCAAGCAGTGTGAACACATCGCTGGCAATGCCGGGTTTGTTTATAACGCCCACCAGAGTGACCTGTGCTTCATTCTTGGCATAGGCAATGCCGCTTACAACTTGTTTTTCCACGATCTCATCCTCATCAACAACCAACGTTCCTGGTTTATCTGTAAAGCTCGAAAGTACCTGCACGCGCACGCCGTGATTCATGGCCATGGCAACCGACCTGGTCTGCAGGACTTTGGCACCGAGGGACGCCATTTCAAGCATTTCTTCATAGGTAATTTTATCAAGCTTCTGCGCTTGGGGCACGATGCGTGGGTCAGTGGTATAGACCCCTTCCACATCAGTATAAATATCACACCTGTCTGCATTTACTGCTGCAGCTAGTGCTACCGCCGACGTATCAGATCCCCCGCGGCCAAGGGTAGTGATCCGGTTGTCATCAGAAATCCCCTGGAAGCCAGCGACCACACAGACGATCCCGTCTTCCATGCGCCGGATCAGTTCGTCGGTTCCGATTTCTTCAATCCGCGCGGCACTGTGAAGCTGATTTGTTTTAAAAGGTATTTGCCAGCCAAGCCAGGACCGGGCAGGGACACCCATATCCTGAAGCGCTATTGCCAGAAGTCCGGATGTGATTTGCTCCCCAGCCGATACAACCGTGTCATATTCACGGGCGTCATGCATGGGCGAAATTTCTTCGACCCATTTGACGAGCTGGTCCGTCGTGCCCGCCATGGCGGATACAAATACGGCTACCTGATTACCGGCATCCGTTTCCTTTTTTACGCGCGCGGCGACGTTTCTGATACGGTCCAGATCCGCAACAGAGGTTCCGCCAAACTTCATCACTATTCGCGACATTAAAATTCTCTTATTTTGCTTAAGCGCTTTAATTTATTTTTTACCAATAAAGGTTCGCGCAATACATATTGCTTATAGGTGCTTGAAGCAAGTGTGGACTTGTATATATTATGGAAATTATTCAAATTTTTAAGATAAGTGAGCAAAATGGCCGCCGAAAATAGCACTGGAACTGCGAAATCCGTCAATCCGGATGAAATAGCCCATTTTTCCGCCATGGCAGAGACATGGTGGGATCCAAAGGGGCCGTTTAAGCCTCTGCATCAGCTAAATCCAACGCGAATCGAGTTTGTAAGAGATCAGATCTGTGCTCATTTTGACCGTGACCCGCACAGTGAACAACCGTTAAAGGACCTGCGCATACTCGATATCGGATGCGGTGGTGGTCTGCTCTGCGAACCAATGGCTCGCCTGGGTGCCGACATGATGGGTGCTGATGCGGCCGAAAAGAATATCAAAACGGCGTCTGTCCACGCGGAACAAATGGGCCTTGATATTGATTATCGTCATATCACCGCCGAAGAGCTTGCGGAGCAGGGCGAAACGTTCGACGCTATCCTCAATATGGAAGTGATAGAGCATGTGGCCGATATTGATAGCTTCCTGGGTGCCTGTCATCAGCTTCTGAAAAAAGACGGCTGCATGACCCTTTCCACCATTAATCGTAATATCAAGTCCTGGGTCATGGCCATTGCCGGGGCGGAATACATCCTGCGCTGGCTACCGGTGGGCACCCACGATTGGAACAAATTTATAAAGCCCTCTGAACTGGCGGATCATGCCCTTCATAGCGGCTTTAAAATTACCACCATCAACGGCATGGTGTTTAACCCATTATCGAACGCATGGTCACTGGACGGACAGGACTTCTCTGTTAATTATGTGGCACTTGCGGTAAAATCACAAAATGGATAAGCCACTGAACACAAGATCCATGCGGATCTGGACGCCGGAAGGCGAAAAACAAGAAGTGCGACCGATCACCAATGAAGTGCCGGTTGTGCTTGAATATAACTGTGTGACGTTTGCAGTAATGATGGCCACCGATGCGGACCTGATCGACTTTTCTTATGGCTTTAGCTTGACCGAACGGATCATTGAAAGTGCCTCTGATGTTATTTACGCACAAATAAAAGACGCGCCCAAAGGCAAGGTGGCGGCCATCGAAGTAAATGCTTACGCGTTCCATCGCCTTGAAAAATATAATCGTGCCATGTCGGGTCGGACCGGATGTGGCCTTTGTGGTGTGGATAAGCTGGAGCAAGCCATTCTGCCCCTTGAAAAAGTTGTCTCGGGCCTAAAAGTTCCTGCGGAACAAATACATAGTGCTGTTTTGGATATAAAAAACCATCAACATTTGAATAAGGAAACAGGGGCATTACATGCGGCGGCTTTTGTTGGTGCTGATGGCAAGATCATCGCGGTCCGTGAAGATGTGGGCCGTCATAACGCGCTCGATAAGCTAATCGGTCATTTGATGAGGGAAGAGATTGATCCCGCAAATGGCTATGCCATAATCACCAGCCGCTGTAGTTTTGAAATGGTGCAAAAATGTGCCATCGCTGGCATTCCGATCATCGCCGCCGTTTCCGCCACGACGGAATTAGCCGTTGATCTCGCCGAAGAAGCCGGAATTAGCCTGGTCACATTTGCCAGAAAATCAGGAATGAACATCGTCACGGATCCCGAGAACCGAATTTCTTAGGACGACTTCAGTCGATCCACGGCTATGGCGTAATCTTCCGGGGTGTTGATATTAAAAAATGGGTCAGGATCCGCGACCCACTCAATTTCAGAAACTTCCAGTGTTTCAAGCAACGACATAAGTTTATAATTCCCGCTTTCTATGAAAGTCTCAACTTTCTCAAGCGCTTTCACATGCCATAGCGCTGCAACAGGATGAAGACGACCGGCCGAACAGGCCACGGCACTGTCGCATTTTTTGCTATCCGCTAGTTTCTTGACAAAGTCGTCTGGAAGAAAAGGCAGGTCCCCCGGTGCCGTTGCCAAATGGCTATATCCCAATGACTGAGCCAGTTTCATCGCTGTGTATAACCCACCCACCGGACCAATTGAACCGCCGCCAATACTTTCGTCAGGGACAACTTTAATGGTAAATTGATCAGAACAACTTTTATCGGCCAGATTCAAATACACATCCCCACATTGCCTTTGCAATCGATCGATCACATGTTCTACTATCGGCTTGCCATTTAACGGAAGAAGAAGCTTATCCTGATCGCCCATACGGCTGGATCTGCCGCCTGCGATAATCACGCCGAGGGGAAGGGATCTATCTTTGGATCCGCTATTCACTGGAAATTAGCTGTCTAGCTTATCAGACCCTGGCACAGGCAGAATGTCGATGCCTTCTTCGATAAGCTCTTCTGTTTCACGTAAAGTTGTCTCTCCGTAAATACCGCGCTTTTCACTGTCTCCATAATGTATTTTTCGAGCTTCTTCGGCGAAATTATTACCGACATATTCGCACGACTTTTCAATTTGGCGGCGAAATTTGACCATTGTATTATGCATATGATCAAGAGCGCGTTTCACATCCTCCGAACTTATTTCATTGTTCGGGTCGCTGTGGGCGCTGACCATTACCTGATGATCGGGGTGCTCATCCGGACCAATGGTGTCCAACACATTAGAGCTGCTTCCTTTGGCCGGGATGCTTGGTGCCATTAATGATTTGGATGTTTTGGTGCATCCGCACAGCGGACATTCCACAAGTCCACTTGCCACTTGCTTTTCATAGGCTTCGTTATTTTGAAACCAGGCCTCAAATACATGGCCCGTACTGCATTTAATATCGAACAAAATCATAATATTTATAACACCTTAGGTGAGCTGTTAACCATAAGGCCAACTTTTCTTGCCCAGACAACTATTTACGTAAGTGTCTGTATAGCAATATTTTTGTCATGGGTCAAAGACGCAATTTGATTTCTTGCTTGTCCAACCAACGACATATCAATATCCGCAAGTACCACGCCGGGAGTATCGCCTGCGTCGGCAAGGATATTCCCCCAAGGGTCAATGACAAGCGAATGACCAAAAGTTTTGCGGCCATCCTGATGATCGCCCACTTGAGCCGGGGCAAAAACAAAGCAGCCGTTTTCGATGGCGCGCGCCCGAAGCAGCGTGTGCCAATGGGCTTTTCCGGTGATATAGGTAAAGGCCGCAGGAACTGTTAATATTTCAGCGCCTGCCTGGGCCAGCATACGATAAAGGTATGGAAAGCGCACATCATAACAGATGGACAAGCCAACTTTGCCCCATGGAAGATCCGCAAGAACCGCTTGTTCCCCGGCTTGATAAGCATTTGATTCACGGTAAGATTTATCCCCTGGAATATCCACATCGAACATGTGGATTTTATCATAGGAGACAACTTTCTCGTCGGTCGGTGCAAAAAGATAACACCGATTTGCTGATTTTTCCCCGACCTTGATCGGCACGGATCCAATCATCAGCCATATCTTTAGCTCGGCCGCGAGTGAGGCAAAATGACGCCATGACGTATCTTCATCTTCGCTTTTGATTTTGCCTTTTTCTTTTTTGCTATCAAGCTCAAGCAGTGTTGTCATTTCCGGAGTAAGCACAAAGTCCGCCCCCGCGTCCGCCGCTTCACGAACGCGTTTTTCGGCAGCCGCTATATTTTCTGCGACGTCTGTACCTGATGTCATCTGCACCAGGCCAACCTTAAATATGTTCTGATTGCTCATAAGGCAGATTACCATAAATGGTTTGCGCACACCATTAGGCGGATACCTGGCTCAGAAGCGGATCAAGATGACCGGCGCGGTCCAGGGCGAATAAATCGTCGCTACCGCCAATGTGGTCGTCGTTGATGAAAATCTGCGGCACTGTGCTAGCACCACCAGAACGTCTAAGCATATCCTGCATATACTCGTCTTTCGCCCAGACATTATATTCCTGATATTCAATGCCTTTGCTGCCAAGCAGCTGCTTTGCACGGACGCAGTATCCGCATCCGGGGCGAGTATAAATTACGACTTCAGCCATGTTTATTCTTCCACATATTTACACACGTGACTGATATATAGTTTTAAGAAAAATTTTTTCAACTGATTATTTGCGTTGCTGCGGTGAAACTACCCGAAAAACGGTTGCCACAAAGACCTCCTCTGCACCCGCGTGCTTAAGTGCTTTCGCACAATTTTCCACCGTGGCACCCGTGGTATACACATCATCAATCAGCAAGATCGATTTTTCCTTGATCAGATGCTTATGTCTATTACTGACCTTAAACGCGCCCCTTACGTTCAAGCTGCGCTTATTGATGTTGCCTTGCTGTGGTGGGGTGTTCTTGGTGCGCTGCAGCAGTTGTGGCTCATGCCTGATGTGGGTTTCACGCGCAAGCATCTGCGACAGGACTGCTGACTGGTTGTACCTCCTTTGGATCAGACGCCTGTTGTGAAGCGGTACCGGAACAATGAGGTCGCTTTTTTCAATCAGATCCGCTGCTGCAAATTTAAGCAAGTTTGAAAAATATTTAGCATATTCAAGACGGTCATGGTGCTTAAATCCTATGATCATCTGCCGGCTATCGTCATCGTAGCGCAGTGCGGAGACTGCCTTAGTGAAGGACCGCTTAACGTTTTGGCACGCACCACAAGCACTTTCACCTATCAGCGAATAATCCGTCCCCATTTCGAGACCAAAAGGATAACCACACACGATACACCTTGGATCGGTCAGGAACTGAATATCTTTCCAGCAATCGGGGCAAATGGCATGGGCGCTATCCACTCGAGCGGCGCACTTAAGACACTTCGGTGGCAACAACACATCAAGCAGCCACTGGGCCGAGTGACGGATGTTATTTTTTATTTGAAAAATCCCCCGATACATCATTTGCTACTTTTCGCGCGTGCTCAAAAATGCCATATAGTCATTATGACCCAAAATGAATCCCAGAAAAAGTCAAAGTTTAAATCTGCGACATTGGAGAGCGCTGTTTTTAACCGCGAGCTTGTCAGAAAAAACCGTGACCGCGCCGCTACCCAATTCGCCGAGCATGATTTTCTGGTGCATGAAATTACCGCGCGTATGATGGATAATCTCCAGGACGTGCGTAGAGACTTCAAACATGTTGTGGCAATCGGCGGCGACAGACAGTTGATTGCTGATCACTTAAAAGCAATCGAGATTATATATCAGGATCTTTCACTAAAAATGCTAAGAGGATCTAACGGTCAGGTCCTTCAGGCGGATGAAGAATTTTTTCCTTATCAAAATCAATGTCTTGATCTTGTTTTAAGTTGTCTCAGTCTACATTCTGCAAACGATTTGCCCGGGGCACTAGTACAGTTCCTTCAAAGCCTTAAGCCTGATGGCATGTTTTTGGCAACGCTTTTTGGTGGACAGACACTGAGCGAACTTCGCAAATCAATGATGGACGCGGAAATGGAATTTCGGGGCGGGGTCAGCCCTCATGTGTCGCCTTTTATGGATGTACGCGATGCGGGCTCGCTTCTGCAACGGGCGGGCTTCGCCTTGCCGGTTGCCACAGCAGAAACCGTGACAGTGACTTACTCAGATGCATTTGCATTGATGAAGGAACTAAAGGCCATGGGTGAACAAAGCAGCCTGATAAAAAGGTTCAAGGGGCTCACCAGACCGGAATATATGATGAAGGTCGCCGAAAAATATCATCAGATGTATGCCAATGACAAAGGCCGCATCCCTGCAACCTTTGAAATATTATACCTGCAAGGCTGGGCACCCCATGAAAGTCAGCAAAAACCGCTGAAACCCGGCAGTGCCAAAATGGCCCTTAAGGATGCATTGGGAGTGAAGCCACCATCTTTATAAAAAATCGCGGATCATCGCGATAAGAGGTTCGTCCGCTGGCGGCATGGGATAATTTTTAAGCTCTTCTATTTTTACCCACTTTAGGTTCTGGCCTTCTTTCGCCTGAACGAACCCGTCCCACTTGCGACACAGAAACACCGGCATGAGCAGATGAAAATTATCATAGCTATGTGATGCAAACGTAAAAGCAGCAAGACAGGCTTCCGTTGTATCAATGCCCAGTTCTTCCTTAAGTTCCCGGATCAACGCACGTTCCGGTGTTTCACCCGGCTCCACCTTACCGCCGGGAAATTCCCAGAGCCCTTCCATGGATTTTCCTTGGGGTCTCTGCGCAATCAGAATGCGGCCATCAATATCCAAGTCG
>JANQJN010000188.1 GCA_028281625.1 Emcibacteraceae bacterium
CACTGATTTTCTTCATTGAATTTTGATAAATAGAGATTTCTGCCAAATTTGACCAGTTCTTCAAATGCAAATGCGCTGCGAAGTGGAACACCACCTGCATCTTTAGCTTTGGACAGCCAAAGTTCAGCAAAATTTCTCGAGCTTTCACTAACAATTAGACTAAGAAAATCCCGCCATTCATCATCTTCAGGAATTCCTTCCACAAAAGAAGGGCCAGCCGCGGACTTCAACATGACTGTGTTTATATCTGTCCCCACCTAACCTTGTCCCTTTTTATATCCCTGAAACATACTAATTTAACAAGGTATGAATAATCAATGATTGATTACAATAACTTACCATAAGATTTACATTATGATCATGTTCCGCAGAACGTCTCGCGCACAACTTCATTGGCTTTCGGTGCGTTTTCATATTCTGCATGATCTGGCTGATCTGCAAAGGGCTTCGAAAGCACTTTAACGAGTTTATGAAACGGCCTAAATTCCCCTTCCTCAGCGGCACTGATGGCTTCAGCAACCTTGTGATTTCTCGGAATATACACTGGATTGGCGGCATTCATAGCAGAAATACGCTCTTCTCGCTCGCCTTCGTCAGCTTCGATACAGTCACGCCACTGTCTGAGAAGCTCCTGCCCAGCGGCAGGATCATCGAAAAGCTCCAGAACTGGATCATCACCGCCGCCCTCATAAAGCTTGGTAAGCCTTCTGAAAAACAATGTAAAATCAACATTGTTCATGGTCATTGCATCCAAGGTGTTTGCGATTATCTCATCCTGCGAACTATCATTTCCAAGCAATCCAAGTTTGTTACTAAATCGCTTGAAGAGTTCACTAGAAACTACTGTATTATAAGAAGAAAGTGTCTCTGTAGCTGCAGCGGCTGCTGCCTCTTCATCATCGTCAATAAGTGGTACCAAAGTATCTGCAAGTTTCGCCAGATTCCACTGCCCGATACGTGGTTGATTGCCCCAACTGTAACGGCCATGATGGTCAATGGAGCTAAATGTTTTCTGCGGATGAAACGCGTCCATGAATGCGCACGGCCCGTAATCAATGGTCTCACCCGCAATTTGCATATTATCTGTATTCATGACCCCGTGAATAAAGCCAAGTGACATCCATTGGATAATCAGTTTTGCCTGGCGCTCTGCTACCCCGGAAAGCATTGCAATATAGGGGTTTTCCGCCTCTGAAGCTTCCGGATAGTGCCGATCTATAACATAATCGGCAAGAGTTTTGACGGCTTCATTATCCTGCCGAGCATAAAAATATTGGAAAGTGCCAATGCGCACATGACTTTTTGCCACGCGGGTAAATATTCCTCCAGGCTCTAGTCCTTGCCGGATCACATTTTCACCGGTAAGCACTGCAGCGAGTGCCCTTGTACTTGGCACACCAAGCGCGTTCATAGCTTCACTCAAAATATATTCTCTGATCACTGGTCCAAGGGCAGATCGTCCGTCCCCCCGTCGAGAAAAGGGTGTCTGACCGCTTCCCTTAAGCTGGATGTCATGCCTCACCCCTGCCTTATCCACCACTTCACCGATTAAAAGCGCACGTCCATCACCAAGACTTGGAGACCAGCCACCGAACTGATGTCCTGCATAAGCCATGGCAATCGGCTCTGCTCCTTCAGGCAATTCTTCACCGCTGAGCATGGCCAGGCCCTCGTTTGATTGTAAGAATTCAAGGTCAAGACCCAATTCTTGGGCTAGTTTCTCGTTAAGCTTTATAAGCTTCGGCTTAGGCGGCACAAAGGGGTTTATGCGCGCGAAAAACTGCTCCGGCAAGCGGGCATAACTGTTGTCAAAATCAATTTTGGTCAAATGGGTCTAAACTCCTTCGTCGATTTGACGCTGATATTCTTCTTCGTCGAAATGCCCCATTGATTGCAGAATTTTATAATCCCGGGAAATAGCCCATTCTTCCCACCCCTGAATTTTCACCCGGTTTTCCGTTTTCCGATGTGTACCTTCAAGGGTCCAGAAATAAACTGCATTATCCCGCGCCGACCTTATGGCATCCATATGTACCTTAAGATCTGGAAATTCATCATAAAAACCCTGCGCCATTTCAACCAGCGCATCATGTCCCACTAGGTTATCACCGTTGTTGACACTAATGCCACCATATTCGTCAAAATGGGATGCCACCTGTTCCGGATCCCCGGAACACCAAGCCTTCGTGTAACTCTCTGCCATTTCGGAAATTTTTTTCTGATCCATAAACCTCCTCCTATTCTAAGCACAAATTCTCTCAAAGATTGAATTTGATGTCAAATTTATCAATTTATGTTATCATCGCACTGCAAATAATCATGAGGGAGGAAGAACATGAGTGCAGCAAAAGGTATTGCAGAAACAAATAAAACATTCCAGGATTCTTATAACAGCGGCAATGCCGCAGGCGTGGCAGAATGTTACACCTCAGAAGGCCAGTTTAAAGTCCCCAATGCAGCAACTTTCGAAGGACGCGAAGCGATAACGGGCGCATTTCAGGGGCTTCTTGACGCTGGTATTTCCAGGGTTGAGCTCACCACAACAGAACTTGATGATTTTGGTGATGATGCGATTGAACACGGCGAATTCACACTATACGCTGGTGATGATGTTGCGGATAAAGGCCGCTTCATGGTTCATTGGAAAAATATCTTTGGCAAATGGTGCCTTCACCGGGACATCATAAACAGCAGTCAACCTGCTGGATAAGAGCAATTTAAACAGAGCAATATAATGACGATCCAAGAAGAAATTGCGCAAAGGTACGTCGGCCTTTGTACAGCCATCGCTGCCGGAGATGCAGGAGAAGTTGTTAAGTTTTATACCGAAGATGTTCAGGTAATGGCGCCACATATGGAAACTTTAATCGGCCGCGAAGCTATCCTGCCAATATTTCAGGGGATGATGGACGGCGGTGGTCGCGATATGCATCTGCAGACGCTCGAAGTGTATGAACAAGGCGAAGAAATCACTGAAATCGGTATATTTCAGCTTTATCTCACAGACGGCACCATGGCCGATAACGGCAAGTTCATTGTTGTCTGGAAACGTGTGGACGGGGAACTTTTCATCCACCGTGACATCATGAACAGCAATTTACCGTTGGCGGATTAAACTCTGTCACAAAGAAGTGATTTGCATTTGAAATTGATGGTCCTCTACTCTCAATAAAAAAAGGGGAACATTATGAAAAAAATGTTATTGGTTTTCTTGCTATATCCTGCTTTAGCATTTTGCCAGGGGTTCGATAGCACTGCCTCGAACAAAGTTGATGGCTGTCTAAAAGATCCCATAGCCCAGTTTGGAAAATATATTGGTGACTGGAACATAAAAGAGCGTCGCCTGGGTCAGGATGGTAATTGGACGGAACATACGGGCACACGGTGGAATTTCAAATGCGTAGGTGATGGGATCGCCGTCCAGGATTACTGGCTTCCCGCCAATGGTAACGTCGGCACCAATCTGCGGATCTATAATGCGGATACGGAAAGCTGGGATATTGCCTGGACCGCCACCGCGACACCGGGTATGGCGCGCATAAATGCTAAGGTTCAGGATAATGGTAATATCGTTATGCACTATGTAACCGAAATTAGCCCCAATCGCCGCATTACATTCTTTCCACCGCACGAAAATGGCTGGGAATGGCAGCTGGAATTGGACCTCCCCGATCTGGGTTGGACTAAAGTTTTGGAACTCTACGCAACAAAATAATATATATGGAATACTTTATTTATTTGCTATAACTCGTAATCTAACAGGTTATGCGGGGGTAAATTATGACCGATATTACACTAAAATGCGCATGTGGCACTGTAAAGGGCACAGCCTACGATGTTTCGCCTGAGAACGGCCTTCGCGTGGTCTGTTATTGTGATGATTGTCAGGCATTTGCAAACGAACTTGGCCGCGGAACAGATACACTTGATGAATTTGGTGGCACCGATATTTATCAAATGGCGCCAGGTCGCGTTACATTTAGCGAAGGCAACGATCAGCTGAGATGCCTGCGCCTGACAAAAAAAGGCACCACACGCTGGTATACGGCATGCTGTAACACGCCAATAGGTAACACTGCGAGCAGTTCTGTCCCCTTTGTCGGTATGATCCACACGATTATGGATGATGAAGGTATTCGCGATCAGACCTTGGGCCCTGTCCGTAGCTATGTACAAGGGAATCACGCGATCGGCGATCTTCCGCCCGAAAAATACAACAAAGGCTTTCCCATCGGTATTACACTGACAATCATTTGGAAAATTCTTGGATGGAAGATAAGTGGTAAAGGAAGCCCTGATCCATTTTATGGTGAAGACGGCCGACCTGTATGCAAACCAAAAATAGTAAATGAAGCATCATGAGCGAGCAAAATACGTTCGTCCGGGCCATCGAGCCGTCAGAAAAGGATAAATTCGTCGACTTTCTGACCCACACCTTAACAGATGATCCCATGTTTGTTTATATCTATCCAAACCGCAAAAAGCGGGCAAAATTCCTGCGCCGCTTTATAGAACTAGACACCAAATACACGATTAATGAAGGCACCGCTTATGTTATTGAAAACGAAGGTGCGGAAAAATATTTGGGCGCAGTCGCCTGGCTTGGCCCAGATGCGGATTATGATGAATGGATATTTCTTTTTCATATACTAATTAGCTGCAAGTTTTCAAAACTGATCCCTACAATCAGGTTTCTTTGGGATGTTGAAGCACACGCACCCAAAGGCCGACATTGGTATCTTCCTTCACTTGCTGTGCATCCGGATTACTACGGCAAAGGCCTTGGCAAGAAGTTAATGGACCACACACTAGAGATCATTGATAAAACGGGTGAACCAACCTACCTGGAAAGCTCTAACCCCAAAAATCACAGCTTCTATCATCGACTTGGCTATCGGAAGGATCACGAGATCGTCCTGGACGGTGATACCACAATCACAACCATGATCCGCGACCCTCGCTGAACCCGCGCTATTCGTACCTTAGCGCATGGATCGGGTTGGCCCGCGCCACCCTAAGTACATGATAAAGCACAGTTATCCAGGCAACCACAAGCGCCACCGCGCTCGCGGTGACAAAAAAGCTGGTCCCCATATCGATGCGGTAGGCAAAACCGTCGAGCCAACCGCGCATATAATAATAGGCAACCGGCCAGGCGATCACATTCGCAATCAGTGCCGGTCTGGTAAATTGCCACATAAGCAGCATGGCAACGTCCCTTACGCGCGCGCCAAATACCTTGCGGATTCCTATTTCCTTGGTGCGACGGTCAGCCGTGAAGCTTGCAAGGCCGAACAAACCAAATGCCGCAATCAAAGTACCCAAAATGGTAAAGCCCATAACAGCAATACCCCGACGCCGCTCATCGCCATATCTATTATTGATATGGTCTTCAAGCATGACGCGGTTTATCGCAACATCAGGAACCAGATTATTCCAGATACGATCAATCGCCGCGAGGCTTTGCGCTACATTGTCACCATCCAGGCGAACCGTTAAAGTGCGTATTCGATTAGGCTCATGATACATCAAATATGGGTTCACCCGGTCATGGATCGACTTAAAATGAAAATCACGAATTACACCAATCACCGTGAAGGATACGGGCGCGCTTCCCACTGACGCATTGAAAGTGCGTCCTAGTGCCGCTTCAGCGTCCCCAAGGCCTAAATGATCAACCGCTGCTTCATTTAAAACAACACTGGCGGATGGAATTTCACCGTTTTCTTCTTCAGGGAAGCGAACCATATCAGCCCCTCTATCCCATTCAAGCAGACGTCCCGCAAGTGCCTCGATCTGATAACTTGCAAAAAAATCCGGATCAACCTGAAGCTCAGAAATGGGAATAGGGTCAAGCCCAGCTTGATCCGGGAAAGTTGCACGCGTGTTATCTTCAAACATATCTGCCGGTACAGCGGCACTACGACCAACCGCTTCAACACCAGGGGCATTTAATAGCTCCTGCTTCATGGTTTCACCAAGGCTTGCATAGCGATCCCCACCCATACCGCGGATCACCACCATATTTTCTTTGGTAAAGCCAACATCCATTGTGGTTGCGAAGTTTGTCTGCGCAAAAAGAATGGATGTACAAATTATTAGCCCAATGGAAATAGCAAATTGTGTGATCACAAGAACCGATCTTAATTTACCAGTTGAGCTGCTACCGGAAGCCTGGTTGGCCAGCGTCCTAGCAGGTTTAAAACTAGAAAGATAAAGCGCCGGATAAAACCCAGCGGTAAGGCCAACCAAAATAGCAGCCCCAATGAGCCAGAAACCTACATCGAAGTAATTGGAAAATGAAAGCGAGAGTTCCTTCCCGACAAATTCGTTATAATATGGAAGGCTAAGTTCAATAAGCGCACAAGCAGCGAGCAGTGCTATCAGAGACAAGCCAACGGACTCTGTCAAAAATTGTATGATGATCTGTTTACGATCGGCACCGACAATTTTGCGAAGTCCCACCTCACGAGCACGGCGACTGGCCATTGCTGTCGAGAGATTGATATAATTCATTATCGCAATACCAAGGATAAAGGTCGCGATGGCTGAAAGCGCGTAGACCAGATTGCCATCCCCCGGCCCCCTGAAGTTACCGGTCCAGTCAGAAACCTGGAACTGGGCATCGGAACTTAAGTAAATATTCCGAAATGGTACCATATTTAGCTTCACCGCTTCGCTCCTGCGGTCGTCAAGGTCCGCCATGTAACCAGTAAGCACTGCACGGCGATCAATCATCGCCGGCAGACGATCTTCAATCAGTGATATATCAGTCCCTTCCTTAAACTTAAGGTATGTAAAAATGTTCGCAGCGCGCCACTCCTGCGCAATCATGGGATAGTCAATGTAATTCACTTCATCAAAGCGCTTCATAATTTCGATATCAAGATGGGTATTATGCGGCATATCGCGCATGATCCCGGTGACGCGTATCGTTTCACCATCTTCCAGTATGAGCGTTTGCCCCATCGCGCGACCATTTGGGAAATATTTTTGCGCCATGGTTTCGGTAAGCACTACACTATTGTTATCCAAAAGCGCAGTTTCCGGGTTGCCTTCAAGCAGGAAATCTTCAAAAACTGCGAAAACGCTGTCACTGGCATAAACCACCTTTTCGGAAATGTTCGTGCCATCCTGATTGATACGAAGATTTTCACCAAAAAACATGCGCGCACCAGCTTCAATTTCTGAAAATTCTTCGAGCAGCGCAGGAAGTGCTGGTCCGGGGCTCATAGCAACCGACATAGGATCACGGCCAATGGGGCTATAAAGCGTTTCAACGCGGTAAATCCGTTCGCCGTCCATAACCCACCTGTCATAACTAAATTCATCTACGACAAACAACAAAATTAAGATTGTCGCCGCCAGGCCAATGGTCAGACTGATAATATTAATGGCCGAAAAAAGCCTATTTTTAACAATTACTCGAAGTGTCGATAAAAAGTAGTCGTAAACCATAATGGCTCCCCATTCGCTGTTTTTGGTTATTCCCTTGTCCAATTCGGTGCAATAAACATGCCAGAAAACAGATCTTTTATTTTCAATAACTTAAGGTATTCGGCCATACTGAAGACACTAAAACTGTTCGAATTCGCACAGGAAATGTTCACTTTCGAACACAGCAAACATTTTTGATTTTATGTTTGCCATTCGCCAACCCTGCTATTACGATCCCTTTTGTGATCACGATAATGAGGTTCAAGTGAAAGATCGTATAAATCCCCATACTTTGTATTTGGTTTTTAAGTACAGTATTTATCTGCTTCTAACCATGAACCTCTATCATTTTTTTTCAGATGAACATGGGGCGTTCGCATTGACCTTCGCGGACGGTTATACGCTTAAGAATATCTTTGTCGGCTATAACGCGACCATTGATACACTTGCATGGCTGCTACTTCTTTACCTGTTTGAGCTAGAGACCTTTATTCTTGACGATGATGTCATTGTCGGCTGGGTCAAATGGTCCATGCATGGCATCCGAACGGTCTGTTACTTCTTCCTTGTGTCTGCTTTCTACAATTATATTGAGCGCTACTTCCTTTTCACAGGTATCGAGCCTTTCCAGATAGATGATGTCTGCACCCTTGTTGGTACCAGTTACACCTACGCTTTTCATATGGACGAATATATTCCCTGGACTCAGGAAATCTGCCAAATGCACTTGGGTGAGCCGCTTTTTCGCTATATCGGCACCGATATTATTGCGCCAATGTCCCAAAGCGATATGATCATTCGTCTGGCCTGGATTGACATTACCAATTCAGGTACCTGGCTTATTGTCGTGCTAATTCTTGAAATTGACGTGTGGCTCCAAATTCAAGGAAAACTCACCCCACGCATCATGCTGATCAGCAAATGGATCAAACTGTTCCTCTATCTGACTTTGTTTGCCTGCCTAGGACTTTGGCTAATTGATGGTGATCTCCTGGATATTGGCGATGCATTCTTATGGTTGCTGGGTTTCTTCTTTATTGAACTTAATCTGTTCGATTGGAACGCTGAAACTACGGCGGAAAGTGCGGCGGCATGACGACACCCTGGCCCGAACTGTTTGAAGTACATGGTGACCATGTCTCCGTCGTTCCTCTTACAATGAAGCATGAGGCGGAACTTGCCAAGGCGGCGGCTGATGGTGAGCTTCACAAACTTTGGTACACTATGATCCCGAAACCCGAAGATATGAGCAAGGAAATTAACCGCCGCCTGCGTCTTCGGAAAATTGGCTCAATGCTTCCTTTTACTGTTATCGACAAAAAATCCGGTAAAGCCGTTGGCATGACCACCTACATGAATATTGATGCGCCAAACAAGCGCGTGGAAATCGGTTCGACGTGGTATAGAAAGTCTGTGCAGCGGTCTGCACTTAATACAGAATGCAAACTTCTACTCCTTGAGCATGCCTTTGAAAAGCTCGACTGTATTTGCGTTGAATTTCGCACTCATTTCATCAATCATCAAAGCCGCCGCGCGATTGAACGGCTTGGCGCCAAACTTGATGGCATACTCCGTTCAAACATGATTATGGCCAATGGTAGTATAAGAGACACCGCGGTATATTCCATCGTTGTTCAAGAATGGCCAACCGTAAAAGCCAATCTTCACTGGCAACTTGAAAAACCTAGATAATTCATCGGATCAATCCAATGTGTTAGGAAGAGAAGGGTATGGATACAGTTACGCTTGTCCCCTCACCTAGTTTACTTTTTATATCAAGTAAACCACCGTGTAACTCCACCAAGGCATTTACGATTGCAAGACCAAGCCCGGTTCCTTCCTGATGAGCAAGATGAGGAGAAGCTTTCCCTCTTACAAAAGGTTCTTTAACTCTGTTTAGCATATCTCCCGATATACCTTCGCCAGTATCAACCACTTCAATATTAAGACTATCATTTGAATTATGCGCGTTAATCTCAACTTTACCACCAGAGGGTGTAAACTTAATGGCATTTGATACAATGTTTATAAGAATTTGCATTAATGCCTGTTTATCGGCATAAACAGGTCTCATGTTTTCCATAACGGAAAATGAATAGTTGATATTTTTGTCTTCCGCTAATTTATGAACGAGCGCATTACATTCTGAAACAAGTTCTTCGAATTCGAATTGCTCAATATTGAGTACTTTTTCACCCGCCTCGAGCGCTGATACATCCAAAATATCATTGACCAGATTGAGCAAATATTCACCTGACCGATGAATATCATTGTTATAATCAAGATACTTCTGGTTCGACAAAGGACCATATATCTCTTTCTTCATCACTTCAGAAAAGCCAATAATGGCATTTAGTGGCGTTCTAAGGTCATGGCTCATTGCCGCCAGAAAACTAGATTTTGCTGCATTTGCTTCTTCTGCCTGTTGTTTTGCAACCATCGCTTCTTTACGCGCAATTGCAAGTTTTCTGTTCCAAATCAGGATGATGGAACCAACCGCCAATGCTGCAACAATTGTGTACCAAAGTATCGTGTAGTCCACGCGGGTTTCAATTTTTAGTGACATCCAGTTCCTCGATATCTCAGCTTTCTCATTTTCACTTAACGATGCAAGGGCCTTCTGCAAAGAACTGGTAAGAAGCGATAAGTCAGAACGAACGCCCATTGAATTGCGACCGTTGTAGGGCGTCTCACCCGCTACCACAAGGTTTGTAATACCTTCACTGGCGATATAGTAAGATGAAGCCGGAATAGTACCAATATAGGCGTCAGCTGTACCATTAGAGACTTCTTGTAGTGCTTCTACAATTGATGTAACTTCCAGAACTTCAATATCTGGATAATCCCTACGAATAATATCTGAAGTCGAAAAACCACTCACTTGTGCGACTTTGTACCCTGAAAGTGCTTCGATATTTCCAAAAAACTGTCCACCATCCCGCGCAAAAATTACCAATGATGTCGACATAAAACTGTCTGTAAAATCCAAATATTCGTCTCGTTCAGGCGTTGGCGTAAGATTTGAAAGCATATCAATTTCACCTGCCTTGACCATATCGAAAGCCTCGTCCCAACTTTCATTTCCCGCCCAGACAAAATCGACATTCAAACGCTCTGAAAATACATCCAGATAAGCACCGACAATACCACCGATAGACCCATCAGATTCTATAAATTCGATTGGTGCTAACGTAGGGTTAACACCTACTTTTATAATTTTCTTCTGCTGAAGCCAGTTTTTTTCATCATCGGAAAGACCAATTTGAAGAGTTGGTAAAACTTCACCTATCCAACGCTTCAGTATTATGTCACGCTCGGCGTCTGTTATCACGCCCATTGCTTTATCGATAA
>JANQJN010000069.1 GCA_028281625.1 Emcibacteraceae bacterium
GATTCTGTGATTGAGGTTCCCACATTGTCAAAGTGGCCAAAAGCCTCAATTTTTTGATCATGCATTTTTACAATTGCCATAAAATCGTCACTGTTGACGTAGACTAATTAACTTCAATGATACTTTCATCTGCTTTAATGGTTGTTCTATTGCCTTTCACAGGGTATAGAATGAACATAGAAAATTAAATGAAGGCTCGAAAATCAAGCCAGAAATGAGTGAACATAAATGCTTGTTAATCTGATCAGACGTATATTTGGCTGGTGGCACGTGGGTACCATTGGAACTGTTCTGTTTACAAAATTTAAAGGCGTAAATGTTGGTGAAGACTCACAAGGAAACAAATATTATGTTTCCAAAGATGGTAAAAAACGTTGGGTGATTTACGCTGGCGAGATCGAAGCCAGCAATATCGCACCGGACTGGCATGCCTGGCTTCATAAAACAGTGGATTATACTCCGCTTGAAAAACCGCGCACCATTAAAAGTTGGGAAAAAGAACATCTTCCAAACCAGACAGGAACTTTGAATGCCTACTCGCCGAGCGGCGCCCTTTCCGAAGGTGGTGTTAGAAAAGGAACGACTGGCGACTACGAAGCCTGGACTCCTGGAAAATAAGACATTAAACGGAGCGATAAATGAGAAATAATCTTGTTGAAACAATGATGGGAGCCGTGGTTCTTGTTATTACAGGTGGTTTCCTTTATTTCGCGTTCAGCAATGCCAGCGTTGGTTCTTCTGGCGGTAAGACTTACTACGCACATTTTGACAAAGTAGACGGGCTTGCGATCGGTGGCGAGGTAAAAATAAGCGGCATCAATGTGGGCACAATCGTTGGCCAGGAGCTGGATACATTCACGTATGAAGCGGTGGTGGAAATGAATATTCGTGACGATGTCGAGCTTCCTGAAGATACATTCGCAAAAATTACCTCCGAAGGGCTTTTGGGCGGGAATTATCTGGTACTTGATCCCGGCGGCAGCGATATTATGCTTGAAGACGGTGACCAGATTACGGAAACCCAAGGTGCCGTTGATCTTCTTGGTCTTCTAAGCGCTTTTGCAAGTAGCAGCGACGACGAGTAATACAGATGCGTCTCAGCATTTTTTGTTTCACTTTATTATTCCCTTTCTTTTCTACAGTTTTTGCACAGGAAGTGCCAGTCGTGACACTTAGCGCACTGAATAAAATCACGGCGAAACTTGAAACATTGAATGTGGAACAAAATGAAACAGTGAAATTTGGTACTCTTGAAATAACAATGAGAAGTTGTCGGTCAAATCCGCCAGAGGAAGCACCAGAATCTGTTGCTTTTCTGGAAGTTGTCGATCTTGGTCATTCGGGGGAGGCGACCAAAGTCTTTTCGGGATGGATGTTCGCATCCAGTCCGGCTGTTTCTTCCCTTGAACATGCTGTTTACGACGTTTGGGTGACGGATTGCCAACTTGCGGGACAAGCAATGAATGAACAATAGCAACATTCATTCAGCCATTTGTGTTCGCCTAGTGTAGTAGCTTATAATCTCCCTTTGATACATGTTGACATATGCAATGCAAAGCCCAACCAAGCTCCATGTATAGTAGTTCGACGTATCTCCTCGACCTGTAGTAAAGGCGATAAAAAGCATCCCTACAAGTACTGCAAATAGTACTCTGCCCTGAAGCCACATTTCTTTGTAATCAGGATACTTTGCTAACACTGTCAGAGATTTTTTTACCTTTATTAATATAAATACAAAGATTGCCAAATAAATGCCAAGGCCGAACAATCCCAGTTCAAGCGCAATCGCCAGGTAACTGTTTACCATGTCGATGATTCCTTCACCTTGCCTCATTTTTTCCATTTCAGGGTCCTGCAAATAGTTTGCCGAGCCGAATATAGGGTTCTTTTTGATCACCTTAATGGATTGTTCCATTAGACGCTCACGGTAGGAAATCGTGGAAACGGCATGCGATTCAGTACTCGTATCAAAATAAGGTATCAGGTTTACGATACGCTGTCCGCCGGGAAGGATTGAAAGGATAACAAGCGAAAAAACTCCAGCCAGTGCGAGCTTATTAAACTTTTGGAAGAATTTGTCACCAGTGTAAATAAAGGTGAGAACCATCAAGGCGGCACCAACCCAAGGTCCACGGGATAATGATGCCACAAGTCCCAGTACAAAAACACCCAGAACCGCCCAATACATCAATTTGGCGTTTCTGATTTTATCTATATAAAAATAAAGCAGCGTACCAAAGCCGAATGCCACAGTCAGCCCCATAACAATTGGATGGGCGAATGATGCTGAGGCCCTGAGCATATCGGCCCGTGACAAGTAAATTATTGTACCGCCCATCATTTCCATCGTGATATTCAACACTCTGTAAAGATGCCATCCTTTCAAAGTTTCAGCGATGCCTATACAGGCTTGAAGGAATATGCCAAACACGATTGCCATGAATATGATCTTAAAATCATTGGTCGTTTTTACGGTTTTGCTTATGGCTAAATAGGGCACAATCATTATTAAACCCCATGACATTGCGTGGCGCATAACTTCAGTTAAGGAGCTATCCCTAATGATTACCTGGCCCTGGTGAATGAATGATGTCGCCTGATACTGCGAGATTATGGTTAGGGCAAAAAAGGTGTACAGCAATAATTCACTCGTTTTGAGTGCTCTGTTGGATGATTTTTTTCCAATTGCAAGTGGAGCCAGAAGCAAAACCGTCAAGAACATCTGGAAGTTTACGCTCATCACATAATTTACAATTCCAAAGCCGGGTATAAAAACTGTTGCTGTAGGCATGCTGGGAAGTAGCACAAAAAACGCTGCAATTTTGTATATTGGCTTATTCTTTGTAAGCGCTATCAGCATTACCCCGACAACTGTTATGAACAGCCAAAAGTTTGGGATAACGAAGGCAGTAACTGTTGTTACAATCCACATTATAGACCAGGTTTGCGCTTCCTTTTTAAGGGAATAATAGCCCGCAAAACGAGGAAACAGCGCAAGCGGAATTGCGACGATTATGAAGATGAAAATTAGTGCTCTATATTCGACAGGCATCTGCGCGTGCAATCTTCTAATACATTGTTTCAAAGGCTAATAGCCTTAACTTATTGGAATTAATATTATCGATCAATGTTTAAAGGTCTATGAATTTTGTGCAATTGTGTCAGTATTGATGCCAAGTAGCAGACTAAATTTACTGTGAAACCCGGTCCAATATCGAAGATGCGTCTTCATTTTCATCGAGTGCGTAAAAATCTGCGTCCTCCACCTGTAGTGCGGATTGGAGCATTTCCTTGTAATGAGCGCGCGGTATTTCGATCGCGCCAAACTGGCTCAAATGGTCTGTTACAAATTGGGTGTCCAGGAGTGTATATCCGCCAGCTTTCAAACGCGCGACAAGGTAGACAAGCGCAACTTTACTGGCGTCAGTGACATGATGAAACATACTTTCGCCGCAAAAAGCACCGTTCAAGGACACACCATAAAGGCCGCCAACGAGTTTTTCGTCCTGCCAGCATTCCACTGAATGGGCATAACCAAGTTCATGAAGTTCGGCATAACGATCAAGTATAAGATCGTTGATCCAAGTATTTTGGCGTTCTATGTTGTTAGTTGGTTCAGCACAGTGGCGCATCACATGCTGAAAGGCCGTGTTGATGCGCACATCAAATGGTTCCGAGCGAATTTTGCGCGCTAGTTTTCTGGGAACATGAAACTGATCGAGCGGGAATATACCCCGCTCGTCGGGGTCAACCCAAAAAACATCTTCTGCTTCGGCGCTCTCGGCCATTGGAAAAATGCCCTGCATATAAGCACTTAGAAGAAGTTCTTTGGTGATCTTCATCGCTGGAAACTAATCCGCGACAAGGCTGTCCAGATATTTTTCAAGCCAGTGAATGTTATAGTCACCGTTTATGAAATCATCTTCACGGATCAGCTTTTGGTGAAGCGGAATGGTTGTTTTAATGCCGTCAATCACATATTCCTCAAGGCTACGACGAAGGCGCATCAGGCACTCGTTTCTGGTTTTACCGTGGACAATTAGTTTGGCGATCATACTGTCGTAATGAGGAGGAATATGATAGCGCGCATAAAGTCCGCTATCGACCCTAACATCCAGGCCGCCCGGAGTATGATAATCCTTTACCTGGCCCGGTGAGGGCATAAAGGTAAACGGATCTTCCGCATTAATGCGGCATTCAATGGCGTGACCGGAAAATTTAACATCTTCCTGTTTGTGTTTGAGGGGAAGTCCGTCAGCTACGCGAATTTGTTCTTTTACCAGGTCAATGCCCGTGATCATTTCCGTTACAGGATGTTCCACCTGAAGGCGGGTATTCATTTCAATGAAGTAAAATTCACCGTTCTCATATAGGAATTCGATTGTTCCTGCACCGCGGTAGCCAAGTTTTTCAACGGCTTTACGGCACACTTCACCAATTTCATCGCGCTGTGCTGAATTCAGAGCGGGAGACGGGCTTTCTTCAAGTACCTTTTGATGGCGGCGTTGCAGCGAGCAGTCCCGCTCACCCAAATGCACCACATTACCGTGGGTATCCGCGAGTATCTGAATTTCAACATGGCGCGGTGTAGTCAGGAATTTTTCAAGATAGACGGTACCGTCACCAAAGGCTGCTTCTGCTTCCCTCTGTGCGCTTGTTACAGCAAGCTCCAATGCCTCTTCATCCTGAACGATCTTCATTCCTCGGCCACCACCACCAGATGCCGCCTTAACGATCACCGGATAGCCAATTTTCTTGGCAATTTTTTTGGCTTGTTTTATGTTACTTACCTCACCATCAGACCCAGGAACCACTGGAATACCAGCTTCTTTTACCGCTTCTTTGGCAGAAATTTTATCACCCATAAGGTTGATATGTTCTGCAGTTGGGCCAATGAAAATAATGCCATGCTTTTCGATTATTTCAGCAAACTTGGCATTCTCGGAAAGGAAACCGTACCCTGGATGGATCGCGTCTGCACCAGTGATTTCCGCGGCGGATATGATCGCGGGGATGTTCAGATAACTGTCCGGGCTTGGCGGTGGGCCGATACAGACGCTTTCGTCGGCAAGGCGCACATGCATAGCATTCTCATCAGCTGTAGAATGCACAGCAACCGTTTTGATGCCCATTTCATGGCATGCCCGGTGAATACGAAGGGCAATTTCCCCTCTATTGGCAATGAGTACTTTTTCAATCATTTTATCGCCCGTTATTCAATGATAACCAATGCTTCGCCGTATTCGACCGGCTGGGCATTTTCAACCAGAATGGCTTTTACGGTGCCGCCCTTGGCCGCGTGAATTTGGTTCATCACTTTCATGGCTTCAACAATCAGGATGGTTTGACCTGCGCTTACGGTATCACCCACTTTGATAAAATCGTCCGCTGTGGGATCCGGTGCAGTGTAAATGGTTCCCACCATGGGTGAGAAAATTGTTCCCGGATGATCACCGCTATCAGCAGCGGTGTCAGCAGCCGGGGCAGGTGCTGCAGCAGGAGCAGCAGGCGCTGGCGTCGGTGCGGCAGGCGCTGGTGCGGCCATGGGGGCGCTTGCAACGTGGATGGCAGTGCCACCACGGGATAATCTTATTTTTCTTTCACCGTCCTCTACTTCAATCTCGGAAAGATCGGTTTCATTCAGCATTTCAGCGAGTTCACGTACTAATTTAGTGTCCACCTGCATTTTTGCCATTTTGTTTATTCCTTTTAATAATTCCCGTTACTATTTAAGCATATTTTTGGCTGCATCAATAGCCATTAAATACCCTATCGCTCCAAACCCGGTGATCATCCCAATCGCTGCGCCGGAGATATAAGAATGATGTCTGAATTCTTCGCGTTTAAATATATTTGATAAATGTACCTCGATGGTGGGCGTATCAACCGCCAGCAGCGCGTCCATAATTGCTACAGATGTGTGTGTCAGGGCGCCCGCGTTAATGATAATGGCGTCATGATTTTCACGTGCTTCCTGTATCCAGTTCACGATCTCGCCTTCAACATTGGACTGTCTGAAATCAATAGAAAGATCAAGCCCCTCAGCTTTTTCTGTCATTTTATCCTTGATATCGTCGAGTGTTTCCGCGCCGTATATTTCTGGCTCTCTTGTGCCCAAAAGATTTAGATTTGGACCATTGATCACCAATATTGATTTTGTCATATTTCTCTGCTGACTTATTATCATTAGGTATGTATATAATACCTTAAATGTGATTTGAAAACAGTCATTATGGAAATACGGAAAGAAATGAGCCAGTATTCATGATCAATGTAACCATCAATGGGGATGCCCACAAACTGGCAGAAGAGCTTAATTTAATCGATCTTCTCGCCAAGTTTGACATAGAGCACGACAAAGTCGCCATTGAACATAACCTTGAAATTGTGCCCAAAAGCACATTTGGTCAGGTGATGGTCGGGGACGGGGATAATCTTGAAATTGTCCATTTTATCGGTGGTGGCTGAGTAAGAAGAGATTTAGATAAAAATGAGCGATAAACTGGTCGTCGCGGGAAAAGGATATAACTCCCGCCTTATTGTCGGTACGGGCAAATATAAAGATTTCGAAGAAACCAAACTGGCGGTGGAAGCCTCGGGTGCTGAAATTGTTACTGTTGCTGTGCGCCGGGTGAATATTTCAAAACCCGGGGAGCCGATGCTCGTCGATTATCTTGATCCCAAGAAATATACGTACCTACCCAATACGGCGGGATGTTTTACTGGGGACGACGCAGTTCGCACATTAAGACTTGCCCGCGAAGCGGGTGGATGGGATTTGGTGAAGCTCGAAGTGCTCGGGGATCAAAAAACCCTTTATCCCAACATGCCGGAAACCGTGGAAGCAGCAAAAACCCTGATCAAAGAAGGCTTCAAGGTCATGGTTTACTGCAATGACGACCCGATCCAGGCCAAAATTTTAGAAGATATTGGCTGCTGCGCCATTATGCCGCTGGGTTCCTTAATAGGCTCCGGTCTTGGTATTCAAAACCCTGTAGGTGTGCGCATCATCGTGGAAAACGCGGGCGTGCCTGTTCTGGTTGATGCCGGCGTTGGAACGGCGTCTGAAGCCGCGCAAGCCATGGAACTTGGCTGTGATGGTGTGCTGATGAATACGGCCATCGCTGAAGCCAATGATCCTATTCTCATGGCCCGCGCCATGAACCACGCAGTGCAGGCGGGCAGGGACGCTTATCTCGCTGGCCGCATGCCGAAGAAGCGTTATGCTGATCCTTCTTCACCGCTCGCGGGGTTGATATAAGTCGGCGTCCAGATCAATAGAGTGCTAAACAAGCTCGGTATATTCTGCATATGCAGCGTTGAAAGCGGCGATGTCTTCTTGTTCGTCGGCGTAAGACAAATTGGCCAATAAAAGAAAAACCACTAGGAATGTTGATAATTGCCGCATGGTTTGCCTATCTTGCAACCCGATAGCTGATTTGCAGCCTTGCGCCCTGGGTGGCGACGATCTCACCGTTTTCAATTCTTGGCGCGTATCGATATCCTTCAGCTGCTTCGACTGAATTTTTATTGAATTTTTCATTTTCGCTTTCGATTACTCTGACATTTTGAGTAAAGCCATTTTCATCCACATCGAATTCAAGCAGTACTTCAACGCTATCCTTTTTAACTTGTCCCCATTGAGATGGGCTTAAAGTCGGAAACACAGGGTTTTTCCGGTAAAGTGGGGTGATGTGACGGTCAAAACCCTTTGGTCTTTCTTCTGCCACTGCCCTGCAATGAAGAGTTGCTTTGTTGGACTCGCCCATATCTTCGTAAAGAGCAACCAGAAAAGCATGCGTGGATTGACCGATATCAGAAGATTTTTTGTCACTTTTTTCAAAAGCATCCAATGCTGAAAGAAAATAGCGTTCCGCAGTGCGGCGCTTCTTTTGTGCCATTTGAATTTTTGCCGCCCAGAAGGCACTTTCACCCGTTTTATAATGGTCGGGACCGTATGCGTCTGTGAAGTACTCATTTGCTTTTTCGAAATAATCCAGTGACGCAATATGTTCATTATCTACGAACAATTGATAGCCAAGAGTGAATTCTATGTCGCCTCGTGTTGCGGTATCATAATCAAGTGATTTTGCTATTCTGCGGACCTTGGAAGTATGACTTCTTAATGATTTCTTCTGTCCGATCGAGCTCATCGCATCAATATATTCCATATACTGATACACATAGTTTTTATCCTGAGGTGCCTCAAGATCGTCAAGAAGTTCAAAATATTGATCCATTAAACCTGCGGTTTTCTCGTACATATCCCGGTCATTGATTTTCTTGGCTTTTTCCAAATAAAGTGACGCTAAGTTGTATGTGACATTCGCAGTATTCATATGTTTTTTACCATAAATACCGGGCGCAAGTTCATAAAGTTTCTCAGCCACCTCGATGACTGGGTCCAGTTCTTCCGAGTTTGCATAAAGTTCATTAAACTCGGCATAAAGGCGTTTAAATTCAGCGCGGTCTGACGTTTCGTCCGCCATCGCAGGTGCCGTTAGAAACAGGCAGGAAATAATAAGAATTTTTTTAATCATAACACCCCCTTTGATTAATTCCCGATAGAGTAGCTCAATTAGATTTCTTTTTCAATATTGGCGCGTGTTTTTGCGGGGATTGATCTATCGCTCCGGTAGGACTACAATTTCGATCAAAAGGGAGAGGGAAATGAAGAAAATTATACTGTTTCTTTTTGCATTGAGTTGTACCGCGCAGGCGCAGCACCAGCAAGCGGATATAGATTTTACCATGGCGCTGACGGGAGATACGATTATCACTCGGCCACTTTCTCCCTATACAGAACCTGAATTTCTGGAAATGATTGAGCTTATCAGGAATGCTGACATGGCCTTTACAAATCTTGAGGTTTTGTTTCATGATTATGAACCTTTTCCCGCGGCGGTGAGCGGGGGCACATGGATGCGGGCGGATCCAAAGCTCGCAAAGGAACTTAGCTGGGCAGGATTTGATATGGTGAGCCGCGCCAACAACCATACTGGTGATTATGGCGTGCTTGGTCAGCAACTTACCACCAAATATGTGAAGGAAGCGGGTCTGATTGATGCGGGGGCCGGAGAAAGTCTTGCTGAAGCGCGGGAGGCACGGTTTTTGGAAACAGGAAAGGCCCGGGTGGCATTGATTTCAGTATCTTCCACCTTCGCATCCCATATGGCGGCGGGGCGGTCACGGGATAATGCGCCACCAAGACCGGGACTAAATCCGCTTCGTTATTCACGCACATATATGTTACCCGAAGATCAGTGGAATAATCTTCGTGAGACCGGAGAAAGCCTTGGACTGTTCGTCAATCAAGACGGTGAGCCGCGTGGCACATCCGAAGATAGACCGGATGCCTTTAATCTTTATGGTCGCTGGTTTGAAAAGGGCGAGGAAGCGGGCGTACGCACCGAACCAAACAAGAAAGATATGGAAGAAATCAACGCGGTCATTCGTAATGCAAAAGCGCTTGCGGATTATGTGATTGTCACCAGTCACAGCCATGAACAAAAAGGTCCAAGGGAAATTCCAGCGGATTTTATTGGTAAATTTGCGCGCGCGACCATCGATGCCGGTGCCGATGTGTTTGTTGGTCACGGCCCCCATGTGCTTCGGGGCATTGAGCTATATAAAGGCAAGGCAATCATGTATAGCCTAGGCGATTTTATGTTCCAGAATGAAACTCTTCTGCGGCTACCGGCGGATAACTATGACCGTTACGGGCTGGATGATAACGCCCATGTGGCTGACTTCAACGATCGGCGCTATGACGGCGGGGCCAGCGGTTTTCCGGCACTTCCGGAAATTTGGGAAGCTGTGATTGCAATTCCTACATTTAACAGCGGTGAAATGACGCAGCTCGTGCTTCATCCGATAACGCTCGGTCATGGCCTGCCGGAACAAGTGCGCGGCAGGCCGCTTATGGCAAAGGGTGAGCTCGCGGACAAGATACTCAATGATCTTATTGTTCGCTCACAGCCTTATGGGGTAGAGATCGAAAATCGCGGTGGTGTAGGATATGTAAAGCTTAATTAGATGACCTACTTATCCAAAACTGACGGATGGGAATTTTTACTCCTGTTTTCTCAACAAGCTCACCATTAAGTATCTCCGGAGCATATCTGAATTTGGAAATTGCTTGTACGACCCATTCATTATAAATATCGTCCGAACTTTCTACCAATTGGATATCTTTGGTTCGACCTTCGGTGTCTATGGTTAGTTCAAATAGTCCCGACCACCGCGATATAGCACGTTGCTCCGGTGTTTCTCTTGGGAAATATGGATCAATGTAATAAAGCGGCTGTATTTCTTGATCCGGATCCAAGCTATAGTTTTGTGCTAACGCCTGACAATGGTAGGTCGCTTTATCTGACCGGCCGAGCTTCTCATAAAAATCAATCAAATATTTATGAGTTTCATCTTTTAAAGTAAGATCTTCCTGTTCGAACTGATCAAACAACTTGAGTGCTTTCTCATAAATATCTGAGGCACTGGACTTACTGTTGAATTGATAAGCGACGCCGTATAAGAGCAATGATTCTGCGTACTTAAAATGATTATCGCCATAAACATTTTGAAATCTTTCTTTCGCTGATGCCATATATTTTTCAGCACCTTTATGGTCGTATCGATTAAGGCTATTAAGGGCATAATCAATTTCTATTTCGGCGACTTCTGCCTCAGAAAAGTTTATAGTTCTTGCGATTTCCAGAGCATCTTCGAAGTGGTTTGAATTGGTGTAATAACCTTTAATAAGTTTTTCATAATAGACAAAGTCAATCAGTCTGGTGAGATATTCCTTATCCAGCGTATGGTCATTGTTTCGGATGATCTTGAAATAATCTTCATAGAGGTCGAGCGCTCTATTATGGTCTCTTTTCCAATTTCTTTGCCCTCTTTGACTTTGTCTTCCCTTTTCTTCGTAAAGTGTTGCTAATTCATAACATGCACTCGCATATTCAGCTGATTTTCTACCATAGATTTTTGACGTGAGGCGTTGAATGTCTCTGTTAAAGTCTATACGTTCACGCACATTGTCTGGAACAGGTGAAATCTGTGTGTATTGCAGTTGTAACTTTTCCAGTCTCACAATATCTTTTTCGTTCTCCGCAAGAGAAGGCAGAATTAGCAATGTATACATTATCAGGATTTTTTTAATCATAATGCCCCCTTGATTAGCTTTGCTAAATTAGCTTAATTGGCAAAAATAATCAATCTGCGCTATCTCATTGCACGTTTTTCAATTTCCGGATACTTTATTACTAGTGTCAGCGCACGCATGACGATGAAGATGCTATAAGACGCCCAGAGGCCGTGATTACCAAACAGATCAAGCAAAGTATAGATACAGATTACATAACAGATTGTTGAGATGATCATACCGTTACGCATTGCCGATCCTGCGGTGGCGCCAATGAAAATACCGTCCAGTTGGAAGCTCCAGATGGAAAGGATCGGAAGAAGGATCACCCAAATCAGATACTCACCGGAAATCGCACGAATATTTTCGATGGTGGTAAGGAAATTAATAACCATTTCACCAAAGAAAAAGTAAAAGCCGGTGAAGGCAAGGGCTGTGAAAATGGCCCATTTGCTCGAAACGATGACTGCGGCGCGTAAATTCTCGCGCGATTTTCGGCCGATTTCCTTGCCAACCAATACCTCGGCGGCCTGCGCAAAACCATCAAGGCCGTAAGCGGTTAAATTTTGCAGATTCATGAGTACTGCATTGGCGGCGAGAACTTCGGTGCCAAAGCGTGTTCCCAGAAGGGTAAAGCTTGCCAGGGTCATGGTTAGACACATGGTGCGGATGAAAATGTCGCGGTTTAAGCTGAACAACTTTTTGAAAGCGGAGAGCTTTAAAATATTTTCAAGCACCGCAGGGCCAAATACAGGAATGCTGAATTCCCGCCTGCTGTGACGACGAACGTAGTAAAGCGAGAGGAAAAAAGCAGAGGTTTCTGAAAGAACCGTACCCAGCGCCACACCATCTGCGGTCATATCGTAGCCATAGACAAACAGGAAATTAAGCAGAATATTACTGATGTTCATATAAAGATGGATATAAAGAACTTCCTTCGCGCGGCCCATTCCAAGCAACCATCCAGATGCCACATAGTTCATAAGAGCAAACGGTGCACCCCATATCCGGATGGAGAAATACTGAGCTGTGAGGTTCAGAACAACCTGTTCCGCCTCCATAAAATAGAAAAAAGCAGAAGCAATAAGGCTCTGCATCAGAATAAACAGCAATCCAATACCGGTTGCGCTAATACAGCCGCGAATGAGCAGCTTGCCAAGCCGTAGTTCATTGCCGGCGCCGTAAGCCTGCGCTGCAAGGCCAGTGGTGCCCATGCGCAGAAAATTAACCCCATTATAAAGGATCGAAAACAGCATGGATCCAAGCGCAACTGCTGCCAGATAACGTTCGTGAGGAAGGTGTCCCATGATAAAACTATCCGACAAACCAAGTAACGGCGTAGACAGATTTGCCAGTATACTTGGCACCGCAATTTGCCACATATGACGGGATATTGTACTATTATTTAAGGCGTGAGGCATTTTGATGGGAGTTCATTACTAATTATCATAAGCTGAGGTTGTTCTACGGTTGAAATAATATTGCTTTTAAAGTAAATGGGAACAAAATAATTTATGCGAAATTAGTATGAATTAGTAACAAAAGAAACTATAATTTATTTTGTGTTATTGTAATAACAGCGCAACCAGTTTCTTGAACCAGTTAAGGACCAGATAATGAATGTGCAAAACCAGGCCGACAGCTACGAAGAACTTGATTCAGTTGTTGTGCGATTTGCAGGTGATTCCGGTGATGGAATGCAGCTCACCGGTACACAGTTTTCCGTTGTAACAGCGCTTGAAGGTAGCGATCTTTCTACATTTCCAGATTTTCCGGCAGAAATTCGTGCCCCTGTTGGTACCACTTTCGGCGTGTCGGCATTTCAAATTAATTTTGGTTCAGTTGAAGTTTCCACAGCGGGTGACGAACCAGACGTATTGGTCGCAATGAATCCTGCAGCATTGATGGTCAGCCTTTCGGGTTTAAGAAAAGGTGGGCTAATCATTGTCGATGAGGGGGCCTTTAATAAAAGAAATCTGGACAAGGCTGGTTACGAAGCCAATCCGCTTGAGGATGGTAGTTTAAGTGATTATCAGGTTCAGAAGCTTGATATTACCAAAATGACCCTTGAATCGGTAAAAGAATTTGGTCTGGGCAATAAGGATGCGATCCGGTCTAAGAATATGTGGACACTGGGCCTGATCCTGTGGATGTTTGGACGCCCTAGAAAGCCTATTACAGACTGGCTCGAACAAAAATTTAAGAAAATACCTGATGTGGCAAATGCCAATATTACGGCCGTGAACGCTGGCCATGCCTACGGCGAAACCGTTGAGGTGTCAAGTAACCTTCGTCGCTATATCGTCGGAAAACATGAAGAAGAACCAGGTGAATATAGAACAGTTAATGGTAACCAGGCACTGGCTTGGGGACTTGTGGCTGGTTCTCAGCTTGGGGATATTCCATTGATGCTGGGATCATATCCGATTACCCCGGCATCCACGCTCCTTCATACACTTTCCGGTTTAAAAGAATTTGGCGTAATGACCTTCCAGGCCGAAGATGAAATCGCCGCTATTTGCGGCGCGCTTGGTGCGTCCTTTGCTGGTCAGCTGGGCATCACATCAAGTTCCGGACCAGGTGTTGCGCTTAAAACAGAAGCCATCGGATTGGCAATTAGTACGGAACTGCCACTGGTAATCCTTGATATCCAGCGCGCTGGACCATCTACAGGTCTTCCGACCAAAACCGAGCAATCGGATCTTTACCAGGCAGTGTGGGGTCGCAATGGTGACTCACCGGTTGTTGTACTAGCGGCATCAAATCCTCAGGACTGTTTTGATGTGGGCATTGAAGCCGTGCGATTAGCGACCAAATATATGACGCCGGTAATTGTACTTTCCGACGGTTACATTGGTAATGCGTCCGAGCCTTGGAAACTTCCAGATATTAACGAACTGGAAAAATTCGAAGTGAAATATGCAACAGATCCAGAAGGGTTCCATCCGTTTAAAAGAGATCCTGAAACACTGGCGCGAGCATGGGCGAAGCCGGGCACACCTGGACTACTTCACCGCATTGGCGGTATCGAAAAGTCATATGACAGTGGTCATATTTCCTACGATCCTGAAAATCACCAGAAGATGACCGATGTACGCGCTGAAAAAATCGCAAACATCGCCAATGATGTTGCAGAGCAAGACGTATCGCTGGGTAATGCTGGAAGTGAAATTGCAGTGGTTGGTTGGGGATCAACCCGTGGATCTATTCATCAGGCCGTGAAACGAGCGCGTAAGGAAGGGATCGATGTATCCCACGTGCATATCGGTAATATCTGGCCTCTACCCAGAAACCTTGGCGAACTGCTGGATAGTTTTGACAAAGTGATTGTTGCTGAAATGAACAAGGGACAAATGAATAACTTGCTTAGAGCACAATATCTACTGGATGCTCATTCGCTGACTAAAGTATCAGGGCAGCCATTCAAAATTACCGAGATACACGATTGTATCCGCGAAGTCGCGGGAGAGGGCAAATGAACGAACAAGTTGATGTGAAAAAACGCACCTTCAAAGACTTTGAAACAGATCAGGAAGTTCGCTGGTGCCCGGGATGTGGTGATTATGCGATCCTGAAAGGGGTTCAAATGACACTTGCCAATATTGGCGCCACACCGGAGAATACCGTATTCGTGTCTGGCATCGGCTGCTCCAGTCGTTTTCCATATTATGTAGAAACTTACGGCTTTCATACGATCCATGGACGCGCACCCGCAGTGGCAACTGGTGTTAAACTTGCTAATCCCGAACTTGATGTCTGGTTGGTTACCGGTGATGGTGATGGGTTAAGTATTGGCGGAAATCATATGCTTCATGTACTTCGCCGCAATGTGGATATGCAGATTATGCTGTTTAACAACGAAATTTATGGCCTGACCAAAGGGCAGTATTCACCTACTTCCAAGCAGGGAACAAAATCGCCTTCCACACCGTTGGGTTCGGTGGATTTACCACTTTCGCCATGTTCATTCGCCATCGGAGCGGGAGCGCGTTTTGTGGCCCGTGGAATCGATACAGCCCTTAAAGTGCTGCCTGATACACTGGCGCGCGCCAAGGAACACAAGGGAGCGTCATTTGTCGAGATTTATCAAAACTGTATCGTATTTAACGATAAAACTTTTGAGCATTTCACTTTGAAGAAAGAGGCGGCCAACACTCAGATCCATGTGGAGCATGGTCAGCCAATGATTTATGGCAAGGAAAAGGATAAAGGCCTTCGCTTTAATGCTGAAAAATTTGCCATTGAAACTGTCGTTATTGGTGAAAACGGTGTCACCGAGGATGATATTCTGGTTCACGACGAAACCAACAAGCTCATGGCGCAGATGCTCGTGGAGCTGATGGCACCTGAATTTCCAGTCGTGTGTGGTGTGA
>JANQJN010000118.1 GCA_028281625.1 Emcibacteraceae bacterium
CACGAGGTCTACAGGGCTTAGCGGGTTAATCTGATCGGGATCCCCACCTAAGTCCACAACAGCGTTACGCATGGCGGCAAGGTCTACAACGGCGGGAACGCCTGTAAAGTCCTGCATCAAAACGCGGGCCGGACGATATTGAATTTCCCGGTTCATACGCTTTTCTTTCTGCCAGTCGATGATTGCCTGAACATCTTCTGTCGTCACCGTGACACCGTCTTCATAGCGCAGAAGATTCTCAAGAAGAACTTTCATTGAGTAGGGAAGGCGGGAAATATCACCTAGTTTACTTGCTGCTTCAGGAAGGGAATAATAGTCATATTCTTTATCGCCCACGTTGAGTGTGCGGCGTGTGTTCAGGGTATCTTGACCGACTGTTGCCACGGGAAAACTCCTTAGATTTTATTCTGATTGCTTGATAGGGCATGTTGTGACGGAAAACGTCTGATCTTTCAAGAAAAAAACACGTATTTGACGCCTTCAAATGGTTAATTATTCGTTAAATTGTGGCACCTCTGCCTTTATTTGTCCGAAAAAGACCTAATTCGGGTCAAAGAATCAACAAATACCACTTCTATATTAGCTTTCATGGAAATAATTAAGTTGAAGTGAGTATTAAAAATGATTTTACAAAGAAAAACCAAAAGAGAAGTATTTTTTAGCTTTTTAAATGCAAAGAATTTTCTGATCGGACTGATGGTCGCAACATTTATGGTGTTTGCCTCCGGAACCAGCATAGCGATGAGCGGTGATGAGCTCCTCAGCATCCTGACAGGTGCGGGCCTCTTTACCGTGGCGGCAGGGATCCTGATCTGGGCACGGGATATTTCAAAAAAGCTCTACGCCTAAGTCAAGGGTCTTCTCACTCACCCAATATACTGCTATAGCTTCAGTAAACATTGAAGCGAAGCGGGATAAAGAGTGAGCACCATCAAAGAATTTTCAGCAACCAACCTCTGTGTTGATCGGGGGGACAGGCCAGTATTCAAGGGCTTAAGCTTTGAACTGCCCGCTGGGCGGCTGCTAAAACTCATTGGCCCCAATGGCTCTGGAAAATCGACACTTTTAAAAACGCTTGCTGGTCTCATTGAAGCCAAAGACGGTGACATTCTGGTGGACGGCACATCCCTGATCGCCGAAGACCATATCGCAGAATGCATCACTTATCTTGGCCATAAAAATGCGCTCAAACGAGAATTTACCGTGTACGAGAATATCGAATTCTGGGCCAACTTCTGGGGCCGCTCGGACAAAATCGATCAGTCCATTCAGGACATGGGGATCGGATACCTGCGGGATACGCCGGTGCGTTTTCTGTCCTCCGGTCAAACCAGGAGAACCGCTCTTGCCCGAACCCTTTGTCATAATGCGACCATCTGGCTTTTTGACGAGCCGACCGTGGGTCTTGATGATCAGGGGTTGGATCTGCTTGCTAAAACCATGCAGCGGCATCTGGAAAAAGGTGGCATGATCATTTGCGCGACCCATGTGCCGCTTGGCGTGCCCGACCATTTCACGAAAACATTAAATCTTGCGGATTTTTCAATTCCCATGAGTGAGCTGGAGGAGCAGTGGTTATGATGCATCTGTTTTGGCTCATGGCGAAGCGCGACATCAAAATCAGCTGGCACGGCGGCAGCACCAGCAGCATGGTGGTGGCATTTTTTATCATTGTCGTGACCCTGTTCCCGCTTGGAGTAGGACCGGAGCAAAATATGCTTGCCCGCATTTCAATCGGTGTAATCTGGGTAGCAGCGCTTTTATCCTGCTTGCTGTCGCTGGACCGGATTTTTCAGGCGGACTATGAAGATGGAACCCTTGACCAATATGCCTTGGGGCCGCTGTCCCTTGAAATGGTGGTGATCGCCAAAGCACTGGCCCACTGGGTGACAACCAGCCTGCCGCTTATCCTGATTTCTCCGTTGCTGGGCATTTTAATGAATATGGATGACCGCGCCTTTTTACCTCTGATTTATGCGATGCTCGCCGGTTCACCGGCGCTGTCGTTAATCGGAACCATTGGTGCGTCACTCACGGTTTCCTTGAAACGGGGCGGAGTACTTCTCTCACTATTGATCCTGCCACTTTATGTGCCGGTATTGATCTTCGGGGTTATGTCCGTTGAAGCGTCTGTCATGGGTACCGGCGGCAATGCGCCACTGCTGATCCTTGGCGCCATCACCCTTTTCAGCCTTGCGATCACCCCTTGGGCCGCCGCCGCTGCGGTTCGCCTAGCGTTAGACTAGTAGCTACTCCCCCAGTATTTTTGCTGCCAGACGCTGATAGATTGCATGATCACTTGCTCTTTCCTGCTCGCAATAATCTGGGTTCGCGGCGATTCTTAGTTCCAGGTTATTTGAAATTTCTGTGGACCATTTGCCAAGCACCATTTGGGTGACCATATGGGCCACGTAGTCCTGCTGGGCGTTATTCATGGTATTAAAGTAGTCATGATCGCGGTTTTGCAGAAATGCTTTTGTTTTTATAGCCATATTTTTAATGGATTGGTCGGCAATATCGTTAAATGTCTGTTCTTCGGGAAAATCATAATTGCAGCTGATGTGACCCATGAACATTTTGACATAGTCCCGTACGTCCTGCTCCTGATCCTTCATCATCTGGGCGACCGTGGCATCCGCGTCTTTCGTTGCAGCAGTGATGGAGGGCTCGTCAGCATAAACCGACAAAGTGGTAAAAGCCAGAACCAGAAAAATTGTCAATATAGCGTTTAGCATCACTACCTCTCCCGCGGTAAATTACGTCTTCAATACCAATAAGACGCACCGGAAAAGCAATTCGGATGCAACAATAGCAATTAAATTTGTGCAGTATCTTTCATGGCTTCAATGTGCGCTGGCCCCATTCGGCAGCAACCACCGACAATCGTTGCGCCTGCATCAAGCCAGGAACGCGCTGCAAGGCCGCAGGAAATTGGCGTATAGGTCCCTTGCCATGACTTTGTTTCCGCATCATAATTTTCCCCGGAATTGGGATAGGCGACAATGGCTTTATTGGGAAGCGTTTTTTTAAGCCTCCGGATGAGTTCTTCTGCGTGTTGTGGGGCAGTACAATTGATGCCCACTGCAATTACGTTTGGATGATTTTCAAACAGTTTGCCCAACTCTTCGATCGGGGTACCGTCATTGGCGTGGGCGCCATCACGACAGGAAAAACTGATCCAGGCTTTACTTTTGACTTTAAGAAGTAAGCCATGAAGAACTTCTGCTTCCTGAAGGCTCGGGATGGTTTCGCAGGCCAGCAGATCTGCTCCGCTTTCATCCAAAAGCATTAACCTGTCTTCATGAAAGGCTCTCAGCTCATCATCACTAATACCGTAATCACCGGTATATTCCGAGCCATCTGCCATGGCAGCGCCATAAGGGCCAATACTGGCAGCAATCAATGGATGTTTTGCACTATACTGGGCGAATCGCTCTCTCGCTCTTTTGGCAAGGGTAACTGATTTTGCGATCAGTGCACGGGCTTCTTCACTTTCAACACCCACATCTTTAAAACCCATTTCAGAGGCTTGGTAACTTGAGCTAATGATAATATCCGCTCCCGCGTCCAGATAATTTAGATGTGCTTCAATTATCTTATCCGGATGATCTTTGAGGACGGACGCCGACCAAAGAGAGTTGTTGAGATCCATACCAAGAACTTCAAGTTCGTTGGAAAGGCCACCATCCAGCAAAAGGGTTTTTCCCGATTGCACTAGATCTTCAAATGTTGAGTTGTCTGGCATAACGTTGTTCCGCGAATCTACTCCGCAAGATGAGTGGGATCGGTATCATCCACCACTTTTTTAAGAAATTTTGGAAGATATGGGTGCATGCGTTGTAACTGTCGGCCAATCACCGGCATCTTACGGCGCATTCTTTGCATTTTTGTTTTGACCCAATTGCTTTCAGAGATCAGTAAACTAAGGCCCACAAGCGCTATAAATTGCCCAATTGGCAGCGGAAATGGCGCGGTGATAACGCCTCCGATGAACATTATCGAACCGAGCACAAGCTTTACGGGTCTTTTTACAACTTTCCAGTCCATTTTTAGTAACTGTCTCTCATCACCTAATAAGAATAGTATATATAATTAGTATTAAAAAAATAAGAAGGCCTAATTTGGGCATTATGTCGTTTTTTTTCACAATTTCTTGAAAAGTGGGCTCAAGAAGGATAGATCAAACCTATGCATAAATTCGCAAACCCAGCCCGTTTCTTACGGATCAGCAAAATCATTACGCCGTGGTGTTTTATAATCACTGCTGTGTCGCTGGCTGTTGGTCTTTACTGGGGGCTTTTTGTTGCACCGGAAGACTATCAGATGGGCAGCGCATACCGGATTATTTTCGTTCATGTGCCGTCATCATATATGTCAATGTTTGCTTATGGATTTATGGCAATCGCCAGTGCGGTCGGCATCATCTGGAAACACCCGCTTGCTGATCAGTCAGCCCGGGCGGCAGCACCCATCGGTGCTGTTTTTACAGCGCTTGCGCTTTTTACCGGAAGTCTATGGGGTAAACCCATGTGGGGAACCTATTGGATCTGGGATGCGAGACTTACATCGGAACTGGTACTACTCTTTTTATATTTTGGTTATATGGGCGTCTGGGAAGCCATAGAGGATCGGGCCAAGGCGGCGCGGGTCGCTGCCATTGTTGCCCTTGTGGGGGCCCTTAACCTTCCGATTATCAAGTTTTCGGTCGACTGGTGGAATACGCTTCATCAGCCCGCCAGCATCATGCGAAGCGGGGGTGCCAGTATTCATCCGGATATGCTATATCCGCTACTTATTTGCATATTTGCGTTTAATCTTTATTTTGTCACCGTGGTGCTTTGGCGAATTGAAAATTTGATTGTCCGTCGTCAGATCAGAGGGCTTCAGATCCGTCTCGCGGAGGAAAGGCAGGAAAATGGGTGAATATGCAATTTTCGTCTGGCCGTGCTATATTGCAGTTGTTGTGCTGCTTACTGGTCTTTGCTACCAGAGCTGGACCAGTAAACGAAAGGCGGAAGCTAAACTTGCTGACCTTAAGGATCAGCTGCAACACCTGGAAACTCAGGAAGATTAATAATGACCAATACCCGTGCCGCAAAAAGAAAAAAGAAACGCCTGTATCTGGTGCTAACATCTTTGACCATTCTTGCTTTGGCGATAGGCTTGGTGCTTACGGCGCTTCAGGATAGTATCAGCCTTTTTCTCGATCCTACTGAACTAAAAGCACGCAACCTTCCAGAAGGGGAACGTGTACGCCTTGGTGGGCTAGTTGCTGTCGACAGCTTCCAAAAGGATGATAACGGGCTCACTTATCATTTTGATATCACGGACGGCGCGGAAACAGTAAGTGTCACTTATACCGGGTCACTGCCCGATCTGTTCCGTGAAGGACAGGGAGTTGTGGTCGAAGGGGAAACCAGAAATGTGGGACCCTTCGTTGCCACCGAAGTGCTTGCGAAACATGATGAAAACTATATGCCCAAAGAAGTGGTGGAAAGCCTCAAGGAACGCGGCGTGTTCAGACATGCGGAAGATGAGAATATATGATTGTTGAACTTGGGCATTTTGCTCTCATTCTTGCTTGTTTGCTTTCGTTTATCCAGGGAACCTTTCCGCTTTATGGTGCACTTAAGGGTCAGGGACGACTGATGTCCTTATCGGCACCGGCCGCATACGGACAGTTTTTCTTCGTATCGATTTCATTCTTTGCACTGATGTACGCCTTTATTGTGTCCGACTTTTCCGTGGTCAATGTTGCGAAAAATTCTCATACGTTAAAGCCGCTTCTTTATAAAGTCTCTGCCACTTGGGGCAGTCATGAGGGATCAATCCTGTTCTGGGCTTTTATCCTCGCGCTTTATGGGGCGATGGTTGCCTTTTTCGGTCGGCGGCTTCCCAAATCATTTCATGTAACAGTACTTGCTGTGCAAGCTATCATAACCTTGGGTTTTTACCTGTTTCTGCTGCTCACATCCAATCCGTTTGAGCGGGTTTTCCCCTTTCCAATGGAAGGTCAGGGACTGAACCCGCTTCTGCAGGATCCAGGTCTAGCGTTTCATCCGCCGCTTCTTTATATGGGATATGTCGGCCTTTCAGTGACATTCTCATTCGCAGTGGGGGCACTTATCGAAGGACGGGTTGATGCAGCGTGGGCGCGCTGGGTTCGTCCCTGGACGCTGCTTGCCTGGTGCTTTCTTACTGCTGGTCTCGTCCTTGGATCCTGGTGGGCCTATTACGAGCTTGGCTGGGGTGGATGGTGGTTCTGGGACCCGGTTGAAAATGCCGCTTTTATGCCATGGCTGCTTGCGACAGGGCTACTTCATTCGGCAATTGTGGTCGAAAAGCGCGATACGCTTAAAGCCTGGACCATCCTGCTCGCGATCATTGCATTTTCCTTCAGTCTGCTTGGTACCTTCATAGTGCGAAGCGGGGTGCTGACGTCGGTTCACGCTTTTGCTACTGATCCAGAGCGGGGTGTCTTTATCCTCGCCTTTCTGTTTGTTGTCATCGGTGGAAGTTTACTTTTATTTGCCATGCGTGCTGACAGGCTTCAACCCGGTGGCCTTTTCGCGCCGATCAGCCGTGAAAGCATGTTGGTGGTCAACAACCTGCTTCTTTCTGTAGCGGCGCTGGTGGTTATGTTTGGTACGCTTTATCCACTGCTTATGGATGCCCTCACGGGGGAAAAAATTACTGTGGGACCACCATTTTTTAACATGGCCTTTGGCTTTCTGATGATCCCGCTTATTCTGGCGATGGGACTTGGCCCAGCCACCAATTGGAAGCGGGCTGACTTAATGGGGCTTATTGGACGATTAAAATTCGTGATGCTGGCGGCACTGATGGCTGCAATAGCCTTCTTTTATATGGCAGGCGGCGGCGAGATTATGGCAGCCGTTTGGCTTGGTCTTGGCTTATGGTTGCTGCTCGCGACCCTTCACGAATGGGCGGCGCGTGTAAAGCTCACCAAATCGGGGGCGTTAAAAAGAATAATGCGTCAGCCGCGGGCGTCCATGGGGATGACGCTCGGCCATCTGGGACTTGCCATTGGGGTGATAGGTATTGCCGGAACGTCTTATTGGAATACGGAACACCAAGATATCATGCGTTATGGCGACAGTGCCCAGATCGGAGGCTACGATGTCGCGTTTGTTGAAACTGATGGGATCGTTGGACCCAATTATACAGCGGTTAGGGCAAAGTTTGATGTAAGCAAGGGTGGTGTCGGTGTTACAACGCTCGAACCGGAAGCGAGAATTTATACCACGCCTCCTATGCCTACCACCGAAGCCGCAATTTTAAGCACCCTTTCCGGTGATTTGTTTGTTGTGATCGGTGAAGCCAATAACAAGGAGCAATCCGAATGGGCGGTGCGGCTTTATTATAAACCGTTGCAGCTCTGGCTCTGGCTTGGTACAGCGGTCATGGTGTTGGGTGGGCTTATTTCACTTTCTGATCGTCGTTTCAGA
>JANQJN010000129.1 GCA_028281625.1 Emcibacteraceae bacterium
ATTTTTGGCGGCACCAGGGGCGCGCTAATCTTCGCGGCGGTATTCTCAGCGATCTTTTTCGGTTACCGACATTATTATTATCAAGGATTAAATGGTGCGCTTACCATTTCGATGCTGGGGCTGCTACTTGCGTGGCTTTACATAAGGTTCGGACGGCAGAACATCCTCCCGCTAATCATCGCTCATGGTCTTATTGATACTTTGGGCATGACCTATCGGTATCTTGGGATTTCAGAGTAAAACCAATATCAACCGTTAATCAATTCATAAACGGCGCGGTATCCCTGTTCAATCGCGGCTTCGACGAGCGCGGTTCCACCAGCATCGGAATTTCCAATGGCGATCCGACCAAATTTCTGCCGACCCTGCACATGCTTGTAACGTGGATCATCTTCATCGTCATAAGTTTCTGTGAACAGGTTATGTATATTATGCTCATAAGCAAAGCCATGGGCCCAACGATTGACGGTAATGGCTTTAATATCGTCGGCAGCATCAAAGCCACCTGGAGCAAGCAGTTCCGTTAGCTGCATGCGGATGTCGCGTTCATAAACTTCAAATGGGGTTTCCAAAAATTCATAACGCTTTAAGCGGAACTGTTCCTGTGACGTTAGATCCTGATTGTTAAAATGCGGATAGGCTTGCAGCTGAATGATGACCGGATCGTCCGGTGTCTGAGCATATCGATAATCACCAATACTCGAGGGGTAGAAGAAATGTGCGCGAGTATGAAGCCTTCCGGGAAAGAGCGCGGCGCCGATGCCTAACTTTTTCCAGGCACGCCAATTGCTTAACGCTACGCTTGAATAAATAACGGGTTGCTTCACCTGATAAGAAAGCGCCTCTTTCTGCGCTTCCGGCAGACTGGGACACAGATAGGGAATGACTGAGTTATAGCAGGCCATCACGCAGTATTTCGCTTGCACAAGGTAGGTCTTAGCGTCATTTACATAGGTCACATTCACCGTTTCTGCGGATGGATCGCCTCTTGAATGCTCTACATTGACAGCAGTACTATGAAGGCGAATTTTAACGTCACTCTCTTCTTGATCCAATTTTGAATAATCAAATTTCTTGGTGACGATATCATCCATAGTACTATCAAGGCCAAGCTTCTGGATCACTTTATCAAAAAAGCTCCTCTCCAAAGACGGGTTAAATTCCGCGTTCGGATCGGTTACCGGTGGGATCATTTTTTGCACCAGTAATCGCGCCAGTGAACTAAGGCCATCGGGAAAATGATGAATAAAGCCTTCATAATAAGGGTCTGTTTCAAGGCCAGACGCCGGACGACCAAGAAGCGCCGCATAGCCAAAAGCGGTATCAGCGCTGAGGGCATCAATACCCACACCGCAATCCGACGTAAGATCCTGAAGGATTTTAAAGACCTCCGGCTCCGTCACACCAAGATGTTTTTCAAGAAATTCCCGGTAGCTTATCGATTTAAGGTAGTCCGCCTTATCTTCTTGAGCGATATGGGGAATTTGGTCTTCAGTGACGGTGATGACGCGCAGAAGCTGCTCTTTCGCGACCTCTGAAATGGGAAGCGCTGCAACGGCGTCCTCCGATGACAGGTCTGGTGGTGCCATCTTGAACCCCGTCAAACCAAAAGCATTTTTAATGGTGTGCGCTTTGCCCCAGTCATCTGTACTCAGATGAAGTGCTTCCTTAAGACCGTTTTTGGCAAAAAAATCCAGATGAAAAGCGTCGGCCAATTTTTCATAATCAACCGCAAGCTCACCGCGGATTAGGTTCATCGCGGTATAGCTAAAACCCGCAGGATCCACGAACGCCTGAGTACCACCATGGGCCAGCAGCATACGGCCATCAACTTCAAATTCATTGCGTTTTGCGTGACCGCCAAAATCATCATGATTATCAAGAAGCAGAATGCGAGCGCCCGGATTTTCTTTTTTAAAATAAAAAGCGGACGTTAGCCCACTGATCCCGGCACCAATAACAACCAAATCGTATGGTTCTGTTTCTTCTTTTAATACTGGTCCCCAATCACTACGCCCTTCGCGACCAAGCTGATGGGCCACATCAAAGGCACCATCATGATTGCCCCTTAGCCCGCTGAAAGTCGGAGGATAATAATCGGAATTTTCTCTATAAGTATGTTTAGCGCATCCAGCAATGCTCGGAAAAAGAAGCCCGGCAGCGGCGATACTGCTGCCATTGAGCAAGTCTCGCCGCGTAATTGGGCGGTCCATTCCCAATTCTTTGTCCGAATATTTCATTCTTCCACCTCCCGCGGAAATTCTTTTGATAAAAGAATTTAGTTTGAAAGGTATACCAGATCTTTGCTTAATTTACGGTAAATCACACGCTGCTGGCGGCTATAGCAGGATCAGCGATGTCGTTGATGCGTTAGAATGTTTTCTGTTTAGTGAAACCAGCCCGGTTTTATTTCGACCGTAAAGCTTGATCTAAATCTTCTATTAGGTCGGTAACGGCTTCAATCCCGATAGATAACCTTACTAAGCCAGGTGCTATTCCAAGGGCCTGTATTTCCTTATCATCAAGGCGTGCCCGAAACATTGAAGCGGGTTGAATAACTAATGTATCAACCCCGCCAAGGCTGGCCGCGTTGAGGCAGTATTTTAAACTATTGATAAACTGGGCCGCCTTTTCGTAACCCCCCAATACTTCGAATGCAATCATCCCGCCAGAGCCAGACATTTGTTTTTTTGCCAGTTCATGCTGTAGGTGGGATTTAAGACCTGGGTAATATATCTTACCAACACAGGGGTGATTTTCAAGAAACGTGGCAATTTGAAGCGCATTTTTATTTTGTTGGTCAACCCGAAGCTTAAGGGTTCTAACTCCGCGTAATGCCAACCAAGAGTTAAAAGGCGCCGCGGTTGGACCAAGGTCCATACCCGTATCCCAGATTTGTTCAAGACGAGACGACGCTGTGACAACACAACCGGAAAGTAAATCATGATGCCCTCCAATATATTTGGTAACGCTATGAACAACCACGTCAATCCCAAGCTGGAGTGGTTTCTGATTAACAGGCGTAGCAAACGTATTATCGCATATCGTTAATATGTCATGAGCCTTTGCAATCTCACTAATTTTCACTAAATCGGTCAAGGTCATCAGCGGATTTACGGGCGTCTCTACGTAAATCAACTTTGTGTCGTTAGTAATTTCAGCTTCAAACGTCTCAATGGAAGTTTGGTTAACTGCTGATACTCTTACTCCAAAACGAGCCAGAAATTTTCTGAAGAAACTAGCTGTGGCGCTGTATAAGCTCTGTTGAACAATAATGTGATCTCCTGCGTTAACAAAGGAAAGTATTGTTGTCGTTATTGCCGCCATTCCGGAAGAAAACATTAATGCCCCGTCACCACCTTCCATATCCGCGATGACTTTTGCAATTTTCGATGAAGTAGGAGTACCGTGTCGTGCGTAAAATTGATCATAAAATGGCATTTCAGCTTTTGCCGCAAAATCGTCTTCTTTATCAACAGCATAGGTGACAGATTGTTCTAACGCAGGAGCAACTGCTTTATTGCTGCTTAGATCTCTGTCAGCATGTAACGCAATTGTCTCAATCTCCATTTTTTTATTACCAGACCTCATTATCAAACCTCATGTTCATATATCAAAGATTTGTTCTAACAGTTTTAACGGAAGGATAATTATGATATTAAGGCAACTTATATTAATATAAGGACAAGAAATGGCTGCCATTAAATTTAAGGAACTTGACTATAAGAAAAATGATGTCCTGCCCTGTCACAGCCATAATGAGGGTCAAATTATTTTCGCACGCACGGGTTTAATGCAGGTATCCGTTGGCGATAAACTCATGTTTGTTCCTGAAACAAGGATGGTATGGGTTCCACCCAGTATAGATCACCGTATCAAGTTTTTAGCTGACACAAAGATGCGAACTGCGTTCCTGCTCCCGCCTCTCTCAGACTCTTGTTTTGATGACATACAAATTTTTGCTGTAACCGGACTATTTAAAGAGGTCCTAGTCAAGTTGGCGGAGGGCGAGAATATTGATCCGAAATATCAAAAACTCTTAAAAGAGGTTTTGATAGCAGAAATGTGTTCTTTAAAGAGCGAACCGTTTATGATTACCTTTCCGGAAGATAAAAGAGCGTTAAAAGTTGCAAATATATTAAAAGAAAACCCGACAAACAGAGAAACGATTGAACAATGGGCAAAACTTGCTTCTTGTAGTGCAAAAACATTGGGACGCATTTTTAAAAATGAGACAGGTCTAGCATTTCAAGATTGGCGTAGACAATTGCGATTGCTTCTTACCCATAAGCTGATAGCGAAAGGTTATACGATTACTCAGGCAGCGTATGAAGTGGGGTTTTCCTCTTCAAGCGCGCTCACAGCAGCTCATAAACAAACGTTTGGCTTTACGCCAGGTAAGTTGCTGCGTTAGAAGTCAAGCCTATTCACTACTCGCTGTATGAACGGGATCTGCGATGTCTTCGATGCTATAGTCGTTCAAGTAAACCCGCACTTTGCCCCAACCAATGGGAAATTCAGTATAGACCGGGAAATAGCCGTCAAAACCATCCATTTGACCAAACCAGAGTACGCTTTCCTGATCATCATCTTCGCGCCCGCGGCGGCGTTTTCGGTTAGGATCCGTACTGCGGATGCCGCCTGCCACCAGTTCACCATCGATTTTGCAACCGACAGCGTCGCCTTCGAACACCGAGCGGCCCTCTTCATCAAATTCGCGCCGCTCGTCACATTGAAAACTCTGCGTAGTGACAAAAATGCCACTGAATTGGCGTCTGGTATATTCGGTTTTGTAATCGCGTGGGAAATTTTCATTGACGATCATATTCAGGAACATGGTCATGGGATCAATCCCATGCTTATGGGCGTCTGGCACAGGGATATATTCGGTTTTTTCCCTAAGCTCCAACTCTTGCACATGATCGGTCACTTTTAGGCTGTCAGTATCAAAATTCACCTGGTTAAGATATTTGAATTTTCCAAAATTTCCCTGGCTTTCATAATATAATGGGCGGTATTCCCCTGTTCGATGCTTGATACCATAAGCTCTTGTATTATTTTGCATTTTACCAACGATGCTGGCGATACCCTTGACGGTATACTGGGCACTCACATCATAACTATCATCATGAAGATTAGTCGTGCTTTCAATTTCCGCTATGTTAAAGCCCGCCCAGTACGCCTTATATTTAAGAAATACCTTTTTACCTGCGTCCGCTTGCGCGTGCGCGCTCAGCAAAGTCAAAAACAAAAATGCAGATACTAAATATTTCATATAAACTCCATTTAATCCATGGAGGCCAGACGTCCCAGTGCCTCCTTGATTTTATCGGCTTTCGTCTTCGCTTCCGCAAGACCTTTTTTATTTTCCTCTATCACATGCGGCGGGGCTTTTGAGACAAAATTCTCGTTTTTAAGCCTACCGGATACGCTTTTGATTTCCTTGTTCAACTTTTCAAGGCTTTTAGTGAGCCTTGCTTTTTCGGCGTCAACATCAATAACTCCCGCAAGTGGTAGATAATAAGTCGCCTCGCCAACAACTACGGAAATGGCTCCCTTTGGCGCATCGCCTTCAAGTGTATCAATATTTTCCAGTCGTGCAAGACGCTTTAACACGTCCGCTTGTGCGTTTATCGTATCTTTTGTACCGCTGGTCGTGCCAGCGACCAACATGTCGAGTTTTGCACCCGCCGGTACGTTCATCTCGGCACGTGCGGTGCGGATGTCCGAGATCAGCTGAATAAGCCAATCCATCTCTTTTGCAGCATCCTCGTCAACATTTCCATTATCATATTCCGGCCATGTGGCAAGAATGAGGTCGCTTTCGCGGCTTTCTGATAAATTCTGCCAAAGTTCCTCGGTCACAAACGGCATAAACGGATGAAGCATTTTTAAGATCATGTCCATAACCCACGCGGCGGTCTTTCTTGTTTCCGCAGCTTCTGCTGCATCATCAAAAAATTGCGGTTTGATCAGCTCAATATACCAGTCGCAGAACGTCCCCCAGGTAAAGTGATATACTGCCGCAGCCGCGTCATTATACCGGAACGCTTCAAGCGAATTGGTCACCTGCGCCGCCGCCTTTTCTGCTTCACCGATAATCCATTTGTTGACCGTTTGAGTAGCCGACTTGGGATCAAAATCCCTCTCACCGCTAAAACAGTCATTCATTTCGCAGAATTTGGCCGCGTTCCATAGCTTGGTACCGAAATTTCGATACCCCTCTACCCGCTTATCGGACATTTTAATGTCTCTGCCCTGTGCCTCCATAGCCGCCAAAGTAAAACGAAGCGCATCCGCGCCATACTTATCAGCAAGTTCCAGCGGATCGATTACATTGCCTTTGGATTTTGACATTTTGGCCCCATGCTCATCGCGCACAAGTGCGTGAACATAAACAGTTTCAAACGGTACTTCACCATCCATAAAGTGAATGCCGTCCATCATCATGCGCGCGACCCAAAAGAAGATGATATCAAATCCTGTTACGAGTACATCTGATTTATAATAGCGGTCTAGCTCAGGTGTTCGATCCGGCCAGCCAAGGGTTGCATTCGGCCATAGCGCCGACGAGAACCATGTATCAAGTACATCTTCATCGCGTATAAGTTCTTTTGTTTCCCCGTAATGTGCATCAGCCAGTTTCTGCGCTTCTTCCTCGGTAACCGCAACAAAGGTCTCCCCATCCGGGCCGTACCACGCTGGAATCTGATGCCCCCACCAAAGCTGGCGGGACACGCACCAAGGCTCGATGTTGCGCATCCATTCAAAGTATGTTTTTTCCCATGTTTTGGGGACGAATTTGGTGTCGCCCTTTTCAACCGCTTCAAGCGCGGGTTTTGCAAGCGTCTCCGCGTCTACATACCATTGGTCCGTAAGCCATGGTTCAATCACCACGCCACCACGGTCACCATATGGAACCACATGCACAGTTGGTTCAACCTTGTCGAGCAAGCCAAGCGCGTCCATATCCGCCACAATTAATTTGCGGGCATCAAAGCGGTCCATACCCCGGTATTTTTCCGGCACATTGTCATTTAATTTCGCATATTCATCAAAAATATTAATATTTTCAAGGTTATGGCGCTTGCCGACCTGATGATCATCAAAGTCATGGGCCGGTGTTATTTTCACCGCACCGGACCCTTTTTCCGGATCCGCATGCTCATCGGCAACAACAATCATTTTGCGGCCGACCAGCGGAAGTGTCACTGTTTTTCCAATAAGGTCCTGATAACGCTCGTCATCAGGATGCACCGCAACGGCCACATCACCCAGCATGGTTTCCGGGCGGGTGGTAGCGACAGTCAGGTAGCGCCCCTCTTCCCCATCAACGGGATACTTGAAATGCCAATAATTGCCGTTTACCTCGCGTTGCTCTACTTCAAGATCCGAAATGGCTGTGCAAAGCTTCGGGTCCCAGTTTACCAAGCGCTTCGCTTTAAAAATCAGCCCGTCATTATAAAGATCAACGAACTTTTTAAGAACTGCTTCAACAAAGCCATCATCCATGGTGAATTTTTGACGGGACCAGTCGCAACTCTGACCCAAACGACGCATCTGATTAAAGATCATGCCACCTGATTCTTCTTTCCATTCCCAGACTTTATCGATAAAACCGTCGCGGCCAAGGTCATGGCGACTGATGTTCTTTGCGTCCAACTGACGTTCTACTACCATTTGGGTGGCAATTCCGGCATGATCCATGCCAGGCTGCCAAAGCACATCACGCCCACGCATGCGGTGCCAACGGATCAGCACATCCTGCAAGGTGTGATTGAGCGCATGACCAATATGCAGTGATCCTGTCACATTGGGTGGCGGCAAGATAATGGTAAATGGATCAGCGTCCGGGCGTTGTCCACATTTAAAGGCTCCACTCAAATCCCAGTGATCGTAAATTTCTTTTTCGCGGCTCGCAAAATCGAATGTTTTTTCAAGCATTTTTTTTATTCTTTAATCCATATAAAAACAGAAGAACCAAACTCTGGTTCTTCTGTCACAAAATATCGTGTCTAAATTGATTTGTCTTCAACAAATTATGGTTTTTTCGTTCTCGCAAGACGGGCCATTTCTTTGGCAACCATACGTTCGACAATTTCCGGCAGATTTTCATCAAGCCACTGTGCGAGCATTGGCCGCAGAAGTTCACGCACAAGATCTTCGAGTGTGTTTCCGGATCCCTGATAACCAGTAGTCAATAGTGCGCTCAGTGCATCAAACTGTCCCTGAATACTCGCGGTGTTATCTTCATTAACGAGCGCATCGGCAGCTGGCGCCGGATCAACATCGTCGATATCCATCGCTGCGGCAGCAACTGGCTCAGGCTCGTCTTCGGCAGCCTCTTCTTCTGCCACCTCTTCTTCTGGTTCATCTTCGAGAACCAGCTCATCTTCTTCGTCGCCATCATCGGCGTCCATGTTATCAAACATGCTATCGATATCATCCTGAGAAGCTTCCTCAAGATCATCTTCGGTCAGCTCGAGTACTTCTTCTTCCTCGGCAGATTCGGGCTCTGGCTCGGGTTCTGGAGCAGGCTCGGATTCAGGCGCGGCTTCGGCTTCCGGCTCAGGTTCAGGCGCGGCAGCTTCTTCCTTCGGCGCTTCCTCTTCGTCTTCAGAAATGATGCGACGAATGGAGGCAAGGATTTCCTCCATACTGGGTTCTTCTTCTTTTTCCTGTTCGCTCATCCGTGTCTGATCCCGTGTAATTCTGTAAGTTTAACGTGCTAAGTAACGGCTAAAACGGTTATACCAATTTAACCATATTTGTTAACCATAATATTTTTATTTAATTTCATGAGATTATCAATGCTTTTTAACATTTTTTCTCAAAAAATATTACGGCACCATAAAAATATAGTGCCGTAATATTTAACAAAAATTAAAGATTTGGTAATTTTATTAAGAAAACTTTCTTATTCAACTCCAAATCCGTAGATCTTCCACTCTGCATCTTTGCTGCGCTCTTCCGCATCATAGTAGGTAGCGCTTAGTCCAAGATCACGGGCATTAAGCATTCCAACTGTCGCTAGAAGGTTATAGGCAGCAACAGTGCGATCGCGCACAGCGCGGGCGTTATTCACACGGGCATCAAGTAGTTCTTGTTCCGCATCAAGCACGTCCAAAATGGTACGTGATCCAACATCAGCTTCCTGACGAACACCTTCGAGGGCAATTTCGTTTGCTTCAAGCTGTGAAAGGGTTGATGTTATGCGCGCTGTCGCTTCACGGAAGCTTTCCCATGCGTTACGCACAAGTTCTGATACTTCACGCTCAGCAGCTATTGATTCCATACGGAACTGACTTCGACGTTGTTTCGCCTGACGCACGACTGACGCCTGTACACCCGCCTGATAAATTGGAACACGCAGGTTTGCCTGAATTGTTTTAGCAGTTGTTTGGTCCCCAGGAAGGAATGTATCCCAGCTTTTTGTGTAGCTTGCGCCCACGGTAACTTCTGGACCAAGACCACCATATTGTTTCTTAACTGCGTAGTCCGCTGCGGCCTCGGTAGCACGTGCAGCAAGGATCACTGGATGATTTTGCAGAGCAAGTTCGTAAGCTGATTCCTCTGAATTTGGCAGTGTTGGAAGATCCAATTCACGATCAAGTGTTCCTGGCTCATCACCAACAACACGGCGATAGGCGGCGCGGCTGGCGGTCAGGATCGCTTCAGCATTAATCTTTTCTGATTCAGCACGTGACAGACGCGCGCGGCTCTGTGCCACATCAGTTCGTGTGATTTCACCAACAGAGAAACGGTCTTCACTTGCCTGAAGCTGTCTTTGCAACGCAATCACATTGTTTGTCGTAAATTCAAGGAACGAAATATCCCTGATCACGTCCGCATATGCCTGAACAACTGCAAGAAGAACTTGCTGTTCAATATTTGCAAGCTGCGCACGTCCCGCTTCCGCGTTTTTACGGGCTTCTTTTGTTCCATTTACAGTTTGGAAGCTTCTGAAGACTGGTTGCTGAATGGAAATACCAAGGGATTTTGGTTTTGTGGTTGATGCATCCAAAAATGATCCCGTACGCTCGCTTTCTGTTCTCGCGATGGAGCCGGTACCGACGATGGTTGGTCTCCAGCCGGAAAGCGCTTGGTTCACCGTCTCATCGGTAGCGCGCTGACTGGCACGCGCGGCTTCCAATGTCGGGTTATTCATATATGCGGTTGTAAGCGCATCTGTTAGATTATCAGCACGGGCCATAATGGTTGTGCTCATTAAAGTTCCGACAACAACGGCTGTGCTTAGGATTGGTTTTGTTATTCCTCTTATCATGTTTAATACCTTAGGTTTTAGTATTTCTTTTGTTTACTCAATACGGGAAAAAGACTTAAATTTTCTTAATTTTTGCGAATTTGCCTCAAAATGTTACCACTGTCAACATTATCTTATGCAATTGCGATAAAACGTAGTTTTTTTACGGTGACAAGCCTTCAGTGGATTTTATTCCTTACATTGTTTATAGACAAAAATGTTTCCAAATTTATGAGCAGCAAATATTATGCCAACTATTAAATGATTATTTTTCAATCACTTAACACTTGTGTGTTCGTTATCGTACGCTCATTGATGTTCGTTATCGGACATACTGTACAATTTTGAACAATCAATAATTACTAAGGAAAAAACTTAGAACGTGAAGTTTTCGGTAATCTCAAAACCTGGAAGCTTAGGGGCCGATGCATCAAATAAAATTCTTTCACCTTTAATTTTATCATTAAAGGTCACAAGCGCTGCGCGACCAAAGCCATCCTGATTAAGAATACAAAGAAGACGTCCCCCTTCATTGAGTTGCTCCAGTAATGTTGAAGGCACCTCATCAATCATTCCACCCACAAAAATAAGATCATACGGCCCTTGATTTGCTAGCCCCTCTTTATGAGAAGCCTGTATGACGGCAACATTGTCGCAACCTTCGTCAGCAAGATTTTTTGTCGCAAGCTCCGCCAGTTCGTTATTTTCTTCAATGGCCACAACTGCATCCACAAGTTTACTGAATACGGCTGATGAATATCCGGTTCCCGGTGCAATATCCAAAATAAGTTCATCTGACTGGATATTCGCTTCACTAATCAGTTTGGCAAATGTAAGTGGCTCGAGTAAGTATCGATCATCCGCGATCTTGATGCTTTTATCAATATAGGCAACACCTTTACGTGCTTCAGGAACAAAGGCTTCCCGGTTTACCTGTTCAATGGCCTCTATTACACTTTCATCGGTTACATCATTTGGAAGAAGTTGACCATCGATCATGTGGCGGCGAGTCGCGGCTGATCCGCTTAATTCATTAGTCATGCTCATAAAGCCCGTCCTGTTAAATCTTTCGCTTCATTATATAATACGAATGAATTTTCATTACAACCATCGCTCTTGCATTCACGCGCTTTTTTATCACCCTTCTTCGGACCTGTCGGTGGCTGGCTCCGGCGCAATGCTTAGTGCATTAAGCTCCTCACGCATCTCAGCGCTGATTTCAACCTCCGCAGCATCAAGCGATGGCTGAATTTGTTCGAGCGACCGTCCGCCAATGATAGGAGCCGTGATACCAGGATGCGCTTCCACCCAGGCAATGGCAAGGCTGATTGGGTTCAAGTCCCGCGCATTCGCAAATCCCACGAAATCCGCAGCAATATCCGAATTTTTCTTTTCCTGATAGCGTTCCTTATACATTTGCATGGTGTTCAGACGCCCCTCTTCCGCATCTTTGCCACCCTTGATATATTTTCCGGTTAGAAGCCCACCAGCAAGCGGACTATAGGAAAAAACACCAATCCCTTCGCTTAACGCCATTGGCAGGATCTCGCTTTCGCATTGGCGCTTGAGAAGATTATACATGGGCTGGACCGCTGCAATGGGCGCGTAATTATACTGACGACAGATCCCCGCCGCCTTCATATATTGCCAGGCGGCCATGTTGGAAAGACCAATATAATTGATCTTCCCTTCGCGGATTAAGTCATTATAAACGCTTAAACTTTCCTCGAGCGTGCAGTCATCATCGAAGTGATGCATGTAGTAAACATCAATATAGTCTGTGTTTAGCCGCTTTAAGCTATCATCCACTGCGCGACGTACATGAGTACGGTTAAGCCCCCTGCCCCAGCTAATCGGATTATGACCAGCGTAACTATCCACCGGATAATAAGCTTTTGAGGAAATCACAACCTCTTCCCGGTGCGATTTAATCAGCCCACCAAGAATTTCTTCAGATTTACCGCCAGCATAAAGATTGGCGCAGTCAAAAAAATTAATGCCCTTATCGCGGGCGGCGTTATAGATACGTGCTGATTCCGCTTCGTCGGCCCCAGCGCCGAATGTCATGGTACCCAGACAAAGTGATGATACCTTTATGCCGGCACTACCCATTCTTTTATAATTCATAACTTCCTCGCGTTATTATGTTTTTGTGCGAGTATAATGATGAATTATGCGCATGTCTCGTCAATAAATTTCGCCAGCTCCAGATCGTAACTGGTAACCCCATTGGCATCATGGGTGGCAAGGGTGACATCAAGGCGATTATAAACATTGAACCATTCCGGATGGTGGTTCATGTCTTCGGCCTTAATGGCGATTTTTCCCATGGCGGCGAAGCAACTTTCAAAATCCTTGAAGGAGTAGCTTTTTTCAATAGCCTCGCGCCCATCAACCGCCTTCCAACCCTCTAGCTGAGAAAGCAGATCATTAAGTTCCATTTTTTTGAACATTTTTATCCCTTTAAAGTCTTCCTGCGGCTGGTATCAGTGAGCCGTTAATCCCTGAACCTTCATTTGAAGCCAAAAAGACCATCAGGTCAACAATTTCATCAGTTGTCACCCATTTGGAAGGATCCGCATCTGGCATGTCTTCACGGTTTTGCGGTGTATCAATGATCGATGGCAGGATCGCGTTCACGGTCATGTTGTCTCCTGTTTCTTCCGCAAGTGCTTCAGTAAAACGCATGACGGCCGCTTTTGAAACTGCGTAAGCAGACATTCCGGTATGAGCACGCATGGCGCCCATAGCACCCACATTGATCACGCGACCACTCATCGATTTTTCAATTTCGGGAAGCGCGGCCATAGTCATGTTATACATGGTCTTGAAATTAAGGTTAAACTGCGCTTCGAAATCTTCGAGCGTTGTGTCTTTAATTTCTTTCCACATGAATCCGCCAGCAATGTTGATCAGGATATCTGGCGCGGAAAATTTGGCCATTGTGGTGCCGATGATCGCCTGGGCATGTTCTGGACGGGTCAGGTCACAATTTTCAATCGCGTGAACGGCGCCATTTATGTCAACTGGCTTGGTTCCACCATATGCGGCGACTATATTTGCGCCCATATCAATAAAGCGCTTCACCGCAACCGTGCCCAGATTTCCATCCGCGCCTGTGATTATAACTGTATTACTGCCCATGTTATTTCCTTTTTACTTTTTAAATGGGTTTCGCCCCCGAGGCATGACCACCCCGAAGCGCATATTCCTGTGTTCCGCGTGAATAAATATGATCCGTATCCAGGATCGCAGACGGTGCATATTGAAAGGATGCACCAATATTTTGGTAAATGTCGTCAAATGGGCGTTCTTCGGTGACCCGGAACAGCTCCTCAAAACAGTCAACAACAAAATAACTTTGCTGAAGATCATCGATTTTATAATCTGTGCGCATCACCCGATCCACATTCAGATGAATGCGGTTTGGCGACTGGGCTTCCAGCGCAAAGACGCTTTCCTCCGCTGATGAAAGGATCCCTGCGCCATAAATACGCATGCCATCAGCGTTATTGATCAAGCCAAATTCAACTGTGTACCAGTAAAGCGCGCTAAGGGCCTTAAGGTGAT
>JANQJN010000143.1 GCA_028281625.1 Emcibacteraceae bacterium
CGCGCCATTCTCACCCGGAGTTACTTTTTTGGGTTCCATATTCCAGACTTCTGTTGCTCGTGGTTCGGGAACCATTTGTGCTCCTACATAGCTGGTACAGAGCGCTAGACTGATGGTTATAAAAACGATGGCTTTTTTCAAAACTTAACTCCCTGAATATTCTTTTTAAAAAGAGTAGGGCTTCAAAAGAAGGCTGTCAATTGGCACAGATTATGGCTATAGTTTTTTAAAAAATAAGAGGGAAGTTAAATGGCATCATATGATGGTTTTGAATATGACGTATTGATTGTTGGGTCAGGGGCAGGCGGTGGCATGTCAGCCCATATCCTTACCGAAGCTGGGATAAAAGTTCTGATGCTTGAAGCAGGACGGGACTACGATCCGGTTGAAGAAACCCCCATGTTTCAAATGAACCATGAAGCGCCGCTTCGCGGTGTTCCCACACCGGATAAGGAGACATTCGGCTATTATGATGCCACGGTCAACGGTGGCTGGTGGGTTCCGGGGGAGCCATACACCAAAGCTGAAGGGACAGAATTTCTATGGTGGCGGTCCAGGATGCTTGGCGGTCGGACAAACCACTTTGGTCGATATGTGCCGCGCTTTAATGATCGCGATTTTAAGCCCTTCAGTCATGATGGTCTGGGTGTTGATTGGCCGCTGGATTATGATGAAGTTCAGCCTTGGTACGACAAATGCGAAAAACTGGTTGGTGTCAGCGGTAATAATCCTGGTGTATATGACGTGCCAGATAGCGGAGAAGGAGTGCTTCAACCCCATGCGCAGCCGCGTGTTTATGAACTTCTTGTCGAAGAGGCTTGTAAGAAACTGGGGCTTCCGATTGTACCCATGCGCCGCGCGGTCCTCACCCGTGCCATTGATACCCGAGAAGCCTGTTTTAATGCCACTGACTGTGGCCGTGGATGTTCTATTGGCGCAGCCTTTCAAACGACAACATCGGTTATTCCATGGGCAAAAGATACAGGAAACTTGAAAGTTTTGACGGACGCCATGGTTCGCGAAGTCCATTTGAACGACGAAGGAAAAGCGTCGGGTGTGACATTTGTGAACAAGAAAACACGCGAAGATGTTCGTCTTGATGCGGCCGTTGTGATCCTTGCTGCCAGTGCCTGCGAAACGGCGCGCCTGATGCTTAATTCAAAAAGTGAGCGTTTCCCAAATGGCCTTGCAAATTCAAGCGGGCAGGTGGGTCGCAACCTCATGGATAGCACGGGCGCTAATTTTAGCGGTCATGTCCCGGCGCTACGCGGTCGGCCCCGTTATAACGAAGATGGACTGAGCGGAAACCACCTTTACATCCCCTGGTGGGATTATGAAGGACAGGATAATGGGTCGGTAAAATTCAAGCGTGGCTATCATCTTGAAATTGGCGGTGGCTTTGGTGAACCAGGAATGGGTGTTGGTGGTTCCGCCGATGGTTATGGTGCTTCCGCAAAACAAATGGTTCGGGATAACTATGGAAGTAACATTAGCCTATATCTCCGTGGTGAGATGGTGGTAAACGAAAACTGTTTCTGTGAAATTGACCCGGACGTTAAGGACGAATGGGGTATTCCGGTACTCAGGTTTCACTGGAAATGGTCTGATGAAGAATATAATCAGGTAGCCCACGGTCTTGAATGGAGCAAAAAAATTATCGAAGCCATGGGTGGTTATGTCACAACTTCCGGAACGACCCCGGAAGAGGCTTTGCTTCCCGGAGGTGAGATTATTCATGAAGTGGGAACCACACGTATGGGCGATGACCCCACCACATCGGTGACCAATAAATGGGGGCAGTGCTGGGATGTGGATAATCTTTACATTATGGACGGCGGGGTGTTTGCATCAAACCCCCATAAAAACTGCACCATCACCATTCTGACACTGGCGATGAAAAATTCAACCTATCTGGCTGAGCAACTTAAGGGAGACGCGTAATGACCAATAAATACGTTTCCAAGATAAACCGTCGTGATAGCCTTAAGTGGCTTGGAAGTCTGTCGTCTTTCGTGGTTGTTGGTGGTGTTGTTGTTGCGTGTGATACGCCACAGGAGCCAATGCCAGACGTAACAGGCGAGAGTAATTGGCCAAACCTTACGTTCGAGCCGATAAACGCGCCGGGTTATGGCACCGATCCAGATTTGCTCAATCCAACGACCCCTTGGCCAAAAACGCTAACAGAGGAACAGCTAAACCTGGTTGCGCATTTAAGCGACATCATTTGCCCTGCTGATGATGGCGGCCCCTCCGCAACGGATGTTGGTGTGCCGGATGTAATTGATGAATGGGTTAGCGCTCCATACCCTGCGCAACAATCGGATCGGGTTCTCATCCTAAATGGTCTTCACTGGCTTGATGACGAAGCGGGTCGCAGATTTGGTAGTATTTTTATAGTCGCAAGTGCGCCCGAGCAGCTGCAGATCATTGACGACATTGCCTTTGAAACACAAAAAGAAGTGGCAGAATTCGAGCATGCGGCACTTTTCTTTGATAAGCTGCGCACGCTGGTATTTGGCGGATATTTCACCACCCCCGAAGGGATGGCGGATATTGGTTACATGGGGAACGTCCCTATCCTTGGCGATTATCCTGGTCCAACCGAAGAGGCCATGGTGCATCTCAATGAGGTTATTGCGAATTTGCCTGCATAGAAAACCTGTTTTTCCAAGGGAAAAAAAAGAGCGCGGATTAATCTGCGCCCTCAGTCTTTCATATGGAGTACTCAAACTATTCTCTTGGAGTGGTGATGATTGGCATAGGGCCAGGTGGAATGCCAAGCCGATCTTTTTCAGCCTTTACCATCGCTCGAACATCCGCAAGGAGTTGTGGGGCGTCATAAACAATACCGTCCTTAATGGTGTATTTAACTCCACCAACACGTTCTACTTCGCGGGTTTCATCATTTAACTTAATATGGCCGGTGCCAAGTAACACATGGAGGTTTGCAAGCGGGTTTTCTTTTGTCACCACAAAATCCGCTTTCTTACCTACTTGGACAGACCCCACTTCATCGTCAATGCCTAATGCTTTTGCCGCCACCAGGGTTGCCGCATGGATAACTTCTAGCGAAGAAAACCCCGCTTCCTGCAACAGTTCCAGCTCCTGGATATAACCAAAGCCATAGAGGTTGTAGATATAACCAGAATCAGATCCCGGGATAACCTTGCCACCACGATTTTTATATTCATTTACAAATGTCATCCATAATTGGTAATTATTTTTCCACTCAATTTCATCTTCAAGCGTCCAGTCAAACCAATAAGAACCATGGGCGTCCCGGTTTGGGCGGTAAAATTCCCAAAGGTTTGGCATGGTATATTCTTCGTGCCATAAGGCTCGGCTCATACGCATGAAATCGCGGCTTGTCTGATAAGCGGTGAAAGTGGGGGATAAAACGAAATCGCGGTCAAGAAGCGTTTGCATCACCTCGTTCCATTTTTCGCTGCCAGGTTGTGCAGCTTGTTTCCAGAGCCGTCCTGCTTCACCAAAGCGGTCCTGTTCATCGTGATAAATGTAGCTAGGCGGATAGCGTTGCAGTTGTTTGTCCTCAAACATGGCTTCCGGCAGACCATACCAGTGCTCCATAGACTTAAGACCGTGTTCCGACGTGGTCAGTACATTGGCATGGGTTACATCAAGCTGCGCGTGGTGTGTTGTGCTGTTTAAGCCCAGCTTATCGGCTTCTTCCAGCGCTGCCCACATGATTTCTTCCGGGGCACCAAAGAACTTAACGCCTGAGCCACCAGCTTCCTTGATGTTGCGGATACGCTCACGAGCCTGCTCAGGAGTGTTAATGGGTCCTGCTTCGCTGGAATCAAAAACGGGATACACTTCGATGCGGGGACCGGTAATTTCATTATTTTCAAGCTTTCTCTTTTGCTCCAACTCCCACATCATGCCTTCGCCGCCAAGGGTGCGACCGCTGGTGACCCCGTGTCCCATCCAAAGCTTTAAGACGTATTCCGGCGGCACATTTTGGCCGGAGGCTGGCGTGTGCAAGTGAAGATGACTATCAATAAAGCCTGGCATGATATACATCCCTGACATATCAATTTCTGTTCCGCCGTTCAGTGGTGGCCGGTTATCCGGATTGATCGGCAGGAGTGGATAACCCACTGTTTTTACTTCCACAATTCGATCATTTTCGATAACAATATCCACCGGTCCTCGTGTTGGTGCGCCGGTACCATCAATCAAATATGCGCCGCGTAGGATCAAGCGTTCGTATGGGCCTTCTCCTTCGCTTCTTGGCTCAATGATGAGGCCATCCTGTGATCGTGCGGATTGAGGCGCGACAATCATGAGAACTGCCGTGCCTGCAGCTAGAAGCATGATGAGCGTCATCAGTCTTTTTACTATAAGTGTCATAAATTCCTCCCTCAAATAATCTTGTACCTCCAATGTCGCCAAACAAAGCATTGGGGTGTGCTGGTGATTTTAATTTATGGACAAGTACAAGTCATAATGAGCGTCCCTTCGCTCAATACGCGCTATATTATAATGTGCATATAGCAAGTTGACTAATAAGGTCTTTTGAACTGTGGCTTAACAAAACAGAATGGAAGCGTTTAAACTTCCAATTATTCCTGCCATTCTGCTTCGTATATTTGACGGACGTCGTCGAGCGCCTCATCGCGCACGCCGAGATATGGCGTGCCGTGTTCGGGTCTGGGTTTCAGACGGGTCGTGATATCAAGTCCATGTGCCCCTTCCGGGCCGGCGATAAAACCATGGATGTTATTACGGTCAAGGGAGACCAAATTAATATTTCCTTTGGTCAATTGCTGATCAACGGTCTTTCGTATTCTTACTATATTACCAGGAACATAGTCTCTGTCTTCACTAACCACTTCAAAGTTTCTAACGCGCGCTTCTCCGCCAAGTCCAAGGGTGACTACATTACCGTAATCATGACGGTGAAGACGAATTTCCGTATTGGGTGCCAAGCGCCAGTGAAGTACGGTGAAGCTTTCCCCGCCCGGTGTAAAACCGATTTCAGTGCCGGGTGTAAAGCTTTGGGTGCTATCATTCCAGGCCGCCGGGTCTGGTACTGCATCAATATGTGCGGCAAGTGCAGCAATTGAGTGTAGATATTCATCCTGCCCTGCGGTGGACGTATCGCCAATCAGTGATTTTGCCAGTGGATTAGCAGCGTCGAGAAATTGTTGGTATGTGGACGAGTCCTGTGCGGCAGCAAATGTATTAACCAAGTTTAGAAAAGCGACCGAGGCGGCGCTACCAACAATGAATTCCCGCCTTTTGGCAAAAATACCATCAGCAATTTCGACTTCTTCAGTCATCTTCTTCCTCCTCGACGAATGTCACCACACTTTGGCGCGGCGTTTCGTTGACCCGAAGCTCAAAAATATCTGGCCGCGCATAGTGGCCGATCACGTCAAGATCATAGCGTGATTTCGCAATGTCATTCAAATCAACTTTTGTTGAAATAAGGCCCTCTTCACCAATGAGCGGGCCAGCCAGCTTTTCACCAAGTGGACCAAAAATAACGCTGCCACCAGGGATAAGAGCCTCATCCGATGGCCAATTTTCGACTTTTAAGCCTAATTCATTCGGTGAAGGCTGGTATTGGCAGGCCGAGATGACAAAACATCGTCCCTCCAAGGCGATATGCTGCATGGTGGATTGCCATACGGGTCGCGCATCAACTGTGGGCGCACACCAGATTTCAATGCCTTTTGAATACATGGTGGTTCTAAGTAGTGGCATATAATTTTCCCAGCAGATTACCGCACCGGTTTTTCCCACACTTGTATCCACCACAGAGAGTGTGGAGCCATCGCCCTGTCCCCAGATTAGCCGCTCTGAACCCGTTGGTATTAATTTTCGGTGTTTGTTGGTAAGTCCCTTATCTGGATCAATAAAAACGGCTGTGCAATATAATGTGGAACCAGATTTTTCAATGATGCCTGCGACAATAGAGGTGCCAGTTCTGTTTGATAGTCCACTCAGCGCTTCCATTTCCGGCCCGTTAAGTTCAATGGCAGCGTCATAGTATTTTTGAAAAGTTTCTCTTCCACTTTCCAGACGGAAGCCAAGTTGGGTGCCGAAACTTTCTCCCTTCGGGTAGCCACCGAGAATCGCTTCCGGAAGGACAACGATATCTGGCCCTGCGGCTGATATTTCCTGTTCATAGCTGAGGATTTTTTTCAATGTCGCCTCGGTTCCTTTGGGTGAAGAACCAAGCTGCAGGACACTCAGTGTTTTTAAGTCTGTCATATTTAGTCTCTCACATTAAAAGTACTACGGACCAGATCTGCGGTGGCGAGGGGGCGCCGCGCTATATCTGCAATACGGGCAGCATGACTGATCATTTCGGCATTATTCTCAAGCAAGCTATTGTCCGATTTCCAGATGTTATTTTCAAAGCCAACCCGCACGTGCCCATTTTCAAACGCAGCATGGGAAATACATTCAAGCTCATTATCCTGAAAGCCGCACACCGACCAGGGAAACGAGGCTTCAATCGAATTTTCCATTAGCAAAATTGAAGCCTCCATACTTTCTCTTGATTGTCCCTGATAACTTCCTAGCACAAACAATGCGAATGGTTCTTCATCAGGGAATATCCCACGTTTCCGGTAGTCTTTAAATCTAAGATAATCATCACGATTATAGAGAATAAACTGCGGGAATATTTTTTCGACCTTAATCCATTTCAAAAAATCTGAAAATTCTGAAACATCATCTTCACCGGGACACAGTTCGCGTAAGGCGAGTGATACGGCTTCCGGTCTCAAGTTTCGAACCATTTCCATTTGCTGGTGACGATTGTAAATGCCCACAGCCTCTGTTGTCGCCTGAATGATCAGATTATTACCCACGGCGTCTTTCACGGCTGCGATGGATGCTTTGTAGCGGTCTACATCCAGCGAATGGGTGCCTTCCTCATCCCGTACATGCAAGTGAAGTATGCTTGCACCCGCCTCGCTGATCTCAATCGCGCATTGTGCCATTTCCTTTGGTGTGAGTGGAATTTCCGGATGATCTGCTTTTTGCCGTCTCGCACCATTGGGTGCGCTCATAATGATGAAGGGATTGTTCATTAATTGTTATCGCAAGTTTCTGATTTCGCACGGTTAATATCAAGTATTGCAATATAATTGACCTTGGTCAAATTTTTCCCTCTGCTCTGGCGTTATTTATTAGGCAGATGATAAAACTTGACTGGAGGAAATGAGATGTCAAAAAAATTATTGGCCGGAGTGAGCTTGGCCGCACTTTCATTAATTGGTGCTGAAACAGCAATGGCACAACAAGCAGGTGATCTGTTTGTACGTGCCCGCGCTATCTATGTTGCCCCGGATGAAAGCGCAACAACATCAATTGGTGGTACTGTCTCCATCGATAACAAGGTGGTGCCGGAGCTAGACTTCACATACTTCATTGCTGACAATATCGGTCTTGAACTGATTGCTGCGACAACAAAGCATAATGTTGTTGGTGTAGGCACAGCGCTTGGCGCGTCTGCGGATCTTGGTAGTGCGTGGCTTTTGCCGCCAACATTGTCACTTCAGTATCACCTGCCGATGTCAAATGGTGAAGCATTTAAACCTTACATCGGTGCCGGTATTAACTACACATTCTTCTATAGTGAAAAGGAAGCTGGCGGCGCGATTACAGACTTTAATCTTAAAGACAGTGTAGGATTTTCACTGCAGGCAGGAATGGATTTTGAAATCGCGGAAAACACATTTTTCAACGTGGATGTTAAAAAGCTATTCTTAAGCACAGATGCCGAAATCAACGGTGGTACTGTCACCGCAGATGTGAAGATTGATCCATGGATCATCGGTGCCGGTATCGGTAGAAAATTCTAATTGTACCTTATAAGTGAAAGGCCCGTAATTTTACGGGCCTTTTTTTATGCTACTTTGTTGTCACGGGTTCTGGTCAACGCCCGGTCAAGGGCATATTTCAGATCTGTCATAATATCATCTGGTGTTTCAAGCCCAATCGAAAGACGCATCAATGTATCTGAAATTCCATGTTCAGCGCGTTCCTCTGGCGTGTAGGTGGAATGAGTCATGCTGGCTGGATGTTGAACTAACGTATCGACATCACCAAGGCTAACCGCCCGCTTGATCAGATTAAGATCATTCATAAACTTTGTGCCTGTTGCAAGCTCCCCTTCCAGCTCAAAGGCGATCATTCCGCCTGGTTTTGCCATTTGCCGTTTGGCGAGGCCATATTGCTCAAAGCTTTTGAGGCCGGGGAAATAGACCTTTTTAACAGCGGGATGGTCCTCAAGTTGTTGGGCGACAAGCTCAGCACTGCTGCAGTGGCGATCCATTCGAATCTCAAGGGTTTTAAGCCCGCGCATAATTTGAAAGGCAGTCAGCGGTGCCATCACAGCGCCGGTCATGTCTTTTACACCTTCAAGGCGAATCCGATCAATCATTTCCTGCGAACCGGCAATGATGCCCGCGACCAAATCCCCGTGTCCGCCCAAATATTTTGTCGCTGAATGAACCACAATATCGGCACCCCATGAAATAGGGCGTGTTAGATACGGTGTTGCGTAGGTATTATCAACAACAGTGATGATACCATTTTCTTTTGCGATTTGTGCGACAGCGCCAATTTCCACCAGGCGCATATTCGGATTTGCCGGTGTTTCGAAATAAATGACTTTGGTGTTGTTGGTAATTGCATCACGTACATTTTCTGGTTCACGCATATCCACATGCTTTATCGTCACGCCAAATTTGGTGAGGCCATGCTGGAAGTAAGAAAAGGTGCATCCATAAAGAGTTTTGTCCACCAGAATCTCATCACCTTGTTCCAGCAGCGTCCAAAGCGTTGACGTAATCGCACCCATACCAGATGCTGTCGCCATCGCCGCTTCCGCGCCTTCGAGGCTCGCCATACGAAGTTCAAGCAGGGAAAGGGTTGGGTTTGAAATCCGAGTATAAAAATGACCATCTTCTTCGCCCGCAAAGAGGGCAGCGCCCTGTTCTGCAGTTTCAAAAGTGAAAGTGGATGTCATGTGAACTGGCGGCACAAGTGCGCCTTCAGCGGATGTTGGGTCATAGCCATCATGGATGGCGCGGGTGGCAAATCCAAGAGGTGCCTGATTATCATTTTTTGATTTCATAATAATACTCTCCATCAAATTACGATCAATTACAGAAGCAATTATAGCATAATTTTTCAGCAATGTGCTTGCGTAATTATCTAATAAATGTTTATATATTGGCATAAAATGCTAAGAAAGTGACTATGGACGCTATAGATAGAAGAATTATTCGATCTTTGCAGCAGAATGCGAGATTAAGTAATCAAGAGCTTGCTGATCAAGTGGGGCTGTCGCCATCGCCCTGCCTGCGGAGGGTGCGAAATCTGGAAAAAGCAGGAGTGCTTAGTGGATATACGGCGCTGGTGGATCAGGATAAATACGGCCTACCGCTTACCGTATTTGTCCATATACGGCTTGAGAGACATTCGGATCAATCCATTAAAGGGTTTGAGTATGGTATTTCCAAACTGGATGAAGTGATGGAGTGCTACTTGATCACCGGTACGTCAGACTACCTACTCCATGTGGTCAGTGAAGACCTGAAAAGCTATGAAAAATTTGTCCGCGACAAAATTTCAACAATCCCGGGGATTGCCGGGATTGATTCAAGTTTCGTGTTTGGGCGGGTAAAACGTAAACTCGAGTTTCCCGCTTTATAGAGCCTATATCAAACCGAGCAGATTTAGTGCAAGTATTACTTCTGCAAGAAACCCGGCGGCGAAAGTCAGTGTGCGTGCTACTGGAATGCCAGCCGTATAAACCACGAAATGCGCAAGCCTTGCGACAAAATAAACCATGCACATGGTGGCCGTAAGTGGTGTACCCACACCAAGCACATGAGTTGCAAGCACCAGAGCTGCAAACAAAACCAAATTTTCGATGGCGTTTTTGTGGGCTGCCATTGCGCGAATGGCCCAATCCGATTGCGGTTTGTCGTCAGGGGAAGGATTCCCCATCGCTTTGACCAGCCCGCGAACAGCGATCCTGTTTAAGATATATGGCACCCAGAATAAAGATGTCATTAGAGCGGTTAATACCAACCAGTATAACTCTTCGGTCATAATGCTTCCTCCCTTTAGGTTTTGTTAGTCTTCGGTATCTGCTTCTTCGATAATTGTCGGTGAAATAAATGGTACCAGTTCCACCTTAAAGTCATCATCTCCGTTTCTGAACAATTGTCCCACGAATGGAATTGTGCTTACCGGATCCATTTTCGGCCTGGAAACATGTGTTACCAAGTTAAGCTGACCACTACGGTCAAAGGTCGCGGGGTCAATGTTAAAGGTTGCACCAACTTGTCGTGCGCCAGCATGGGCCCGGTCATAGCCAAACATCTGCCAAATGCCAGGGATGTTTGCAAGCGGGTTTGATCCAACACGGAAAGTGCCCAGATCTTCTACCCAGCTCTCGGTCCAGCCGCCGGATGTTTGACTAACCAGAACACCGTCTTGGTAAACGCTCTCTGTCCAGCTTACGGTTAGGGTGTGTTTTGCCCAGATTTTATAGAGATCAACACGTTCTGGGCCTAGTATATTTCCGTTTTCATCCACAAGATAAATATACTGGAATGTGGCCTTGTCATCTGAATCCTTGATGTTCACGCTTACATGCAGTTTATCATCAACCCAATTGGGACGAATTTCGAGCTTGGTGTCAGTTTCTTCGTGATAGAGTTCCGATTTATCAGCCCGCCTTGCAGGGTCACGCTTGGTTTTTGGCTTTTTCTCTTTGCGGCCACCGCCAAATCCACCAAGCAAACTACCGAGCGCTTTTCCAGCAGCTGCTTTTACAACTTTGGATCCAAGATCTTCGGTGCCCACTTTTGATTTAGGGCCAATTTCCACAGGATCATAAGGGCTCCATATCAAAGTAAATGCAGATTCTGAAATCAGGTTCCCTGCAAGATCATAATATGACCGTGTTCCCATATCGGCACCGTTGGTGCGAATGACACTGCGTCCGAAACTGTCATATTGGTAGTTGTAGGTTGATCCTTTGGGATCTGTTGAGCGTATGACGCGCCCCATACTGTCATATTCATTTACCGTTGTGCCTTGATAGTTTGAGATACGGACCTGATTGTTGTTGGGATCGTAATTATATTCTGAACGGGTGCCGCTTGGGCTGGTTTCCGCTATTTTTCGTCCCATACTGTCATATTCATATTTTGTGATATCACCGTTATGGTCGGTAACGCTGGTGCGCCGTTCCAAGTTGTCATAGGTGTAGCGGGTGACCAGGTCGTTTTCATTGGTTGATGAAATTATGCGGTTCAAATCGTCATATTCAAGGCGGTGCTTCATTCCCGTCGGGTCAACCCAGTCGGTAATAAGTCCGTCCCGGTTGGTTTCAACAGGAGATAGAGTAATCGATCCGAAAGGTTGATTTGTGAATGTTGATGATGTCGCTCCGTCTTTTGTGTTTATCACCGCCGTACCCATATCATATTCGTAAATGGGGACGTCACTAGAGAAGTAATATTCGTATCCTGCGTCGGGGCATTCTTCCACTTCAATATTACAATCGGAAGATTTTTTTATCTCCTTTTCTCCTAAGCCCGGTAGCGAAATGGTCGCACCTTCCATGGGAATGTCGACGCTGCTAAGTTCAACACCCGTCGCCACCGCCAGTGCTCCTGAGCTATAAATTAGAGGGCTCGCACATAGTAATAAAACAGGTATTTTCTTAAGCATAATCAGCTCCTTAGCTAGTTACATTCATTATCCCAAATCAAGCCTGAACCGGGCTTCTCTTGTCCTTCCATTTTCGTGCGTGGTAATCAGGCGAATGACCCAAACAGTTGAGCCGGCAAATTCCGCGGCCGGGATGCCGCCGATTTGCCCGCTGGATACAGCGGCTTCAATATCATCGGTTATAACCTTCCATTCGGCTGGGTCATCACCTTGGCCCATCTGGATGGATGCGTTTGAAAATTGATCGGCATTTGTGGTTCCCATTACGGCAACCACAGTGCCGCTTTCCGTCTGCTGCACTGCTACGCCGGTAATGGATGCTTCAATGAAAAAATCCTTGTTGGCAGTTAGCGCCGCATTGGCATCAACAAGGCCGTAACCGGTATATTGATCGATACCAGGTGTATCAACATCCTGCGCGGAATTAAGCAATATTCTCTTGATTTCCTCTCCAGTTAAGTCGGGCCGGTTCGAAACAAGTAGGGAAGCAACACCAGCAACGATCGGCGCAGAGAAGGACGTACCACTTGCGCGGTAATAGCGGTTATCATCACCGACATATGCCGCACCGGCCTCATAGGTAATACCGGGTATTCCTTCCATAAAATCTGTTCTTCTTGCTCTAAGGCTTAGAACATCTAGACCAGGGGCCGAAATGTCAAGCTTTGCCCCCCAGTTTGAAAATACAGCGCGTTTATCTTCGAGATCAGTTGATCCGACGGTGATCACTTCGTCCATAGCCGCGAAGCCAAAATCTTCAACATTCACCGCTGAGTTGCCCGCAGCAACGATAACAACAACACCCTTTGAGTTTGCGTATCTCACTGCTTCGGCAAGCATTTTTGTTTCACCTTCACCGCCAACACTCATGTTCACTATCTTAGCGCCATTGTCGGTGGCGTACACAAGCGCCGCCGACAGATAGGATGCGCGGCTATGGCCAAAATTATTAAGCGCTTTAAGTACCATAATTTTGGCCTTGGGATTGATGCCGGCGATACCAGCGTCATTATTCCAGGTGCCCGCAATCACACCGCTGACGAATGTACCGTGGCCATCGTGATCCCAGGGTTTATTGTCGTTTGCAAAGAAATTCCAACCAATCATATCATCGACGTAGCCGTTGCCATCGTCATCAATGCCATTGTCCGCAATTTCACCTGGATTGACCCAGATATTATTCCACGACATATCCAGGTGGTTCCAATCAAGCCCGGTATCAATTACTGCGACGATGACTTCTTCAGCATCATCGCTCATTTTGTTCCAAGCGGAATTTTCATCGTCGGTAAAACCAACCCGCTTGATGGCCCATTGGTCTTCATGTTCCTGCTGCCAAGTGCCTTGACCTTTGTAGTTAGGGTCATTGGGCAGGTCCTGTGCTACCGCGGTTACATGACTGAGCGCAAAAATTATCCCTGTAAGAAGTATTTTTATTTTCATTGAATACCTCCTACTGGAATTGAAATTTTGGCGTTCGGAATATCATTTCCTTGCGCAAGGCCTAATGTGTCAATAAAGGTTCCCATCGGTGGGCCTGGCTGCTCATCACCACAGATGTTTTCCTCAACTTCCCACTGAAGGTCATACTTCATCTTAAGGTCAACGCCCCAGTTATACTCCATGCCCATGCTATAGCCGGATGTAAAGGTATAGTAGGTATTGTCACCAACGGTTAATTTAGAGCCCGCTGAATTTGTGACCTCTTCGGGAAGCGTTTCCACTTGATCATTAGGAACGATCATATTTTGGCTGTTTACCTTATTTGCGGCGACTTCCACATTGATTTCCGCGATGGGTAGTGTGCCATCAGGGTTTAAACCGTATGCAACTGCATCTTCGCCTGTTAAGCCATTGGCAGGAGTACCACCACCTTGAGCCGGTGTGCCACGAAGTGTAATCGTTGGCTGGTCCGTAGGTGCACCGCCCGGGGTAACATTGGGTAAGCTATTCAGTAGGTCCTTCACATTAACCTGGATATCGCATTCACCAAGATCATCCGTTGTACATTGTGTTGGACTTGCATCATAGCCAACATCCGTTTTTTCGTTATCCGTCATGGCAAGTTGAGGACTTTGCAGTGATGGATCAATCAGCTTAATCCTTTGCCCACCCATATTTTGTGAGAGCTTGGTACCATCACCTTGCGTCACAGAATCTTTGGCTTTCATATGATATACAACCGTTGGCGTAACCGTTTGCGGTTTATCCTCTTCCGGCGTTTCTTCCGGTGTGGTCTCTTCTGTTGGTGTTTCCTCTTCTGGCTGTGCTGTATCCAGTGGCACCGGAATCTCTATTTCCAAATCGCCATACCTGATCCGGATTGGAACTTCCATTTTGGGACCGCTTGGAACAAAAACGCCGCCACCATCTTCGGTTGGTGTTACTCCTGGTCCTTGAATTGTTCCGCCCGGTGGATTAGCAGTTGGTCCCTCATACCAACTAGAGGTATCACCGCTTTCAAAACCATCAGAAAAAATCTCGTCGGGTGTTGGAATGGTCATACCCGGTGTGGATCCAGGTGTTGAACCTGGTGTGCCGCCTGGCGTTGTTCCTGGTTGAGGTTGAGGATTAGGTGTGCTGTCCGGATCGTCAACTGTGCCACCTGGCGGGTCTATCGTCATTGTTGGCGGTTCAATGTAAGTATCTTCGTTACCGCCCGCATAGGTGCAAAACTCTGTACTGTCAGTGCCCAGGCCCCATTTAAGATTGCCAAGTCCAAGGCGCCCGTCAAGGGCGAAGTCATCAAGGCCGTAAGTACTCATGTCATCGCCCATGGAAGTTTCGGTTGTTTCTTCTACCGGATCACTGCAGTCTTTCTTCGCTTTATTCAGGCGATCAAGTTCTGCTTTGATTTTACGGTAAAGATCAAGCTTCGTCGCAGTGGGAAGGCGGGACTGACCCATATTCTTCATTTGATCATTAAGATCATTAATGCCCTGATTAATCTGATCCAGATTACATGCTCCTATGGCGTTACCCATTGCGCTGGTGGTGCGGCCGAGCTGCACATAGTATCGATCTGTTTGTTCCTCATTTGGGCAGCAATCGCATTCAATACCGGCCTGATCAATAATACTTTTAAGATCCGATTCATGGGGAAATCCGTTGTTGTTGGCCATAACGTTTGCTTCTTGACCGGGTACATCCACTGATTCCACTTCCCCGTCGCCGTCATGATCATGATCGTGATATTGGTCACCCAGTTGCATCAAATGGCCGACCTCGTGTGAGCTGGCATCCCAACCGGTTGCTTCGGGACGTGGATCAAACGCCCATTGACCGCTTGTTGAGCGGTTCTGTCCATTGCGAACATATTTGCCATCGATCAATTCTCTGTTCACGTAGGAACGAACCTGTTTCTTGACTGTTTTGCCGCCAACTTCGACTTCTTTATATTTTTCAACGACTTTGATTTGGTGGTAATCATCTGTTGGTTCAGCGTCATCAGCGCGCATCCGGACGTCAGCGACAAATGTAATGGTGCAGCAGTTTACGATGGCATTGCTGCCTTCCATTCCCATCGCATCCATCATTTCCTTATGTTTTGCGAGAAGTTTTTCCTGGAAGATGCGCATATTGTCATTATTTCTTTTGGTTGTTGCTTCGCGCTGCGCTGGTGTCATGCCGGGTGTAAGCGGTGTATAGCCAAATTCACCCGTTCCCAAGGCACCATCATTAATCGCAATATTTTCCATAGTTTCTTTTGTGGGACCGTTCCATTGACTTTCAATTTTATCTTTCCATCTGTCAATTACGGCTTGGGAGGCCATAGGTCCCCAAATTTCAATTTTTATGGTGACACGGATGCTGCATTGGCCGGTTTTTTCAACGACTGTACGGCCATGTGACGATGTCGAGAAAAGTATGAAAAGACATAAGATTGTAATGAGTGAAACGAGCGCCCGATAATAATAACCCCTCCAGTTTTTGATCATCTTTCGGCCTCTCCATATTCTTCAATATGTAGGGCGTTATAAACGATGATACGTTCACCGGGCATTTCGCGGTTGATGGCAATAGCAATGGCGTCGAAATCAGCCTGGCGTATGTTGGTGGTCCTCACGACATGTCTTTGGCCATTCGCTGTTACCTCCAGCCGGGCATAGTCCCCGCCGTCAATCGCTTCGTCGATATAGCTTTCCTTTAACGTAAAAAAGTCATGATCCTGAATTGCGCTATAAATGCGACCAAGGGCAGCCTCATCCAACTGATAAGTCATTTGCGGCAAGCGGCCATTTTCTGAATCCATTTCGGAAATTTCCACGTTACCGTCAGCAGAAATTGTGATCCGTTCAGTGCCCATGGGATGGGTTGGGTGGGTTGAAGCGGATGATAAATCAATTGCAAGATCAGCAGGAACAGATTGCGCCCAGGACATCGACGTGCTCGTTAGAAAAATGATGGAAAAACATAGTAAAGAAAATACCGAAAATATTCGGCATCTTTCACGGATCAGAATTAGACTTCTAGAAATCACTCCACCCTCCTAACCGCCCGAGGCATGTTTATTATTGTTGTTCCCCAATGCCCTTAAGACTCGGAGCATACTATATTTTTGCTGAAATATCAAAAGGCTAGGGAGGGTGCGGTATAGGGTCAGCAGAACATATATTTTATTTGCTAATTATGACTTGCGAGTCTCTTAATAATTCTGCGCATGATTGCACCAGGTTTGTCTGCTTTGATGGTGATTTCGCGATAGTCATGCTGATCTTTTTCCAGCATATCCTGAAGCAGATTAATGGCGACCAGGTCTTCGTTAAAGCCTTGCTGGACCATATCGCCCTGCTTTTTGCTGTAGTCCTTATCATCAAGCGCATAGTTGCGGGCGACATACCAGAAATAATGACATGTGCCTTCGCTTTCGGGCGTGACATAATGGCTGACATAATGACCGACGGGGGCCTGTTCAGCACCATTTTCGTCCACGGGATAGAGCAGGCCGTAGCCCTTATTGGTGGCGGGGGTGACATATTCACCGCCTGAGCGGTAAATCACTTGTTGATTTCCAAAATCAAGGCCAGGGTGGAAAAAAGGCTTCAGCAAGTTCCAGTCTTCCAATTCCCGGTAGAAGGTGACCTGGTCCCCAGTTTGTTCCACTTTTATGGTGGCCGCGGTATATTCTTTCGGGAATTTAAAAGTTTCCGCATGCAGATACGGCAGATGCGAGAGGTCGCACAAATTTTCCTGCATCAGGATATAATTGCCTTTCAGATAATTATAATCGCCGACCACATGGGTCCATTTACCCATATCGTGAACCGGGAGTTCCGGGATGTCAGCTTCATTAGCGGCCTCCGCTTCACCCATCCAGATCCAAACCATAGGTCCAATTTCTTTGGTGATGTATTTCTTGATACCTGAGCGTGGGCAGCTGTCTTGACAAGGAACGTCGGTAATTTCACCGTCGTGGTTATATTTAATGCCGTGGTAGCGGCAGCGAATACCGCCGTCTTCAAGGGTGCTTTGATCCAGTGGAAAGCTGCGGTGTGCGCAACGGTTTTGCAGAATAACAACTTTATCTTCTTCGTCGCGGTACATCACCAGCGAATGATTGAGGATGGTTCGCTCTTTAAGTTCGCGGGTAATTTCGCTTCCCAGCGCCGCTACATACCAATAGTCATAAAGTAGCGGAGTATGGATATCGGCAAGATCACCGGCGCCGTATGATTTGGGTTCTGCCATTATTAACCTGTCTTTTTTTATTAGGCATAAATTCAAAATTAGACTATCACAGGACTATAACGATTTATAGCTTAAATTAATGGCGAGAGCGACGTGTCCGAACAGGCATTAAAAGAGAAAAATCAAGTCACTATGACTGCTTTTATATCGCTGCTTATTGGCGGTATTGCGCTGGGTACGTCACCGATTTTTATGCGCTATGCTCAGGAAATTGTGACCCCTACATCTGCGGCATTCTGGCGTCTGGCGCTGTCCATACCGCTCATGGTGGTGTGGCAATATTATGATATTCAAAAGAATAATGGTGACAGCACGCCAAGCCTGAACTGGCCGGATATGAAGGTGTTGATCATTGTTGGACTTTTCTTCGCACTTGATCTGGTGTTCTGGCACTGGTCGGTTCAGCTTACCACCGTCGCCAATGCAACGCTGCTTGCTAATATGGCGGTGATTTTTACCGCCGCGGGAGGTTTTTTGTTTTTTGGGGAAAGATTTAGCCGTACTTTCATAGGCGGGATGTTCCTGGCCCTTTTGGGCGCCATGGCGCTTATGGGAAGTAGTTTTGAACTGAACAGGGCGCACATAACAGGGGACTTGGTAGCGCTGACGGCAGCGGTGGCCTACGCCGCCTATATGGTGATGAGTGGCCAGGCAAGAAAGAAATTTTCCACCGTTTCCATTGTGCTGGGAACAGCGGTTTTTGGTAGCCTGTTCCTGTTCCCCATTGCAGTGATGGAAACGGGAAATTTTATTCCGCCAACACTTTCTCAGTGGTGGCCTTTGATCGCGCTTGCATGGTTTACACATGTGGTAGGACAAAGTTGTATTGTTTATGCGCTAGCCCACCTGCCCGCGGCTTTTGGGTCGGTAAGCCTGCTTATTCAGCCGTTGATCGCCGCGGTCCTTGCGTGGATTTTATTTGCCGAGGCGCTTGGAATATATCATCTTGTTGGGGCAACGTTAATAATCACCGGCATACTCGTCTGCAGGAGAGGGGTACGAAAATGACTAAGCTTGATAAAGATATGCGCAGCTGGCGCCATGATATTCACAAACATCCCGAACTAGGTTTTGATGAAAAACGCACGGCTGACAAAGTTGCGAGTATCCTCAAAGATCTTGGAGTTGAAACCCATGAAAATATCGGTACCACCGGTGTTGTGGGCGTGATCGGAAAAGGAAGCTCCAATCGAGCGATTGGACTGCGCGCGGATATGGATGCGCTTCCCATTCAAGAGATGGGCGAGGTGGATTATAAGTCGGTCCATGATGGTGTGTTTCATGGTTGTGGTCACGATGGACACACATCCATGTTGCTGGGTGCTGCGGCGAAGCTTAAAGAGATTGATTTTAATGGTACTGTTTATCTTGTCTTCCAGCCTTCAGAAGAAAACGGCCTCGGCGCACTGGCGATGATGGAAGACGGGCTTCTTGAGCGCTTTCCGATGGAGGCAATTTACGGACTTCATAACATGCCAGGGATCAAACAGGGGCAATTTTCGGTCAAGTCCGGACAAATGATGACATCTGAAGATATTTTCGTAATCGATATCGTCGGAAAGGGTGGGCATGCGTCCATGCCTCATATGACTCGGGATCCGATGGTTGCTGGTGCCGAAATTGTCACTGCGCTTCAATCAATCGTTTCACGCTCATTAGGTCCGGAAGAATGGGGGGTGGTGTCCGTCACAGAATTTATAACCGATGGCGCTCGTAACATTATTCCGTCAAATGTGACCATAAAAGGGGATGTGCGCGCCCTTGACCCCACTGTTCAAAAGAAAATAGAGCAGCGCATGCGTGAGATTGTAGACGGTGTTTCAAAAAGCCACAAAGTGGCGGGCACCGTAGGCTATAACCATGAATTTATTGTGCTGGATAACAGTGAAAGTGAAACGACCGCTGCTATTGAAGCGGCGAAAATGACAGTTGGTGAGGCGATGGTTGATGGAACATGTGAAACTTGCGCCTGTTCGGAAGATTTCGCACAGTTTCTGAAACAGGTGCCCGGATGTTTCATTCTGCTTGGCGCCGGTGACGGGGACAATAGCCCGCCACTTCATAATCCATATTATGATTACAATGACGAATTACTGGAAATCGGCTCTGATTATTGGGTTAACTTGGTTAAATCGCAGCTTATCTGATTAATCCGGCACTTTGGAAACAAGTTCAAGCCAGTCATTTGCAAAATCCTCGGTGGGAAGCCAAGTGGTATCTTCCTTACGTATTCCTTCGACACGTCCAAGCGTGTGTTCATAAATATTTCCCACCGTTCCCATATCTTCTGTGACTGGCTTTAGTGCCTTATAGCCCAGTGCGCCTTCTGTCATGCGTAGCTTCATTACGGCTTCATAGTATGATACAGCCAGGTCACGACTACCTGCCACTTCATGGGCAACACCCTGTTCTTCAACCAGTGTCCAAAGGGCGCCTGCTCGGCGATTGGTCAAATACATACCACGGATCATGCTGTTTCGGCTTGGAAGATCTTCAAGCCCTATCACATACAAACCCGGTGTTTGCCGGGTCGCCTCTGATGGAACAGATGAATAGTAATATCCACCTTTGTTCACGACATATGCGATCACTCTTTCCGGGATCCAGGAGGCAATTTCATGGTTAATTTCACCACCAGCAGACATGCCCCACAGTAAGAACGGGGCGTATGATAACTCTTCATGACCACTTTCTTTAGCGATCATATCAATGGCATCAATGAATGCCTTGCCGCTGCCTTTGCTCACTTGGATATATTCTTCGATCATCATATTGGGATGGAGGTGATCAGTAAAATAGGTTCCCATGAGCGCAAAATGATGTTTGTTGGCAAATTCCTGCCAGTAGGGATCATCCACCTGCCCACGACCATCACCGTTTGAGCCAGGGTTAAGCATCAAAATACCCTTTATCCTCTCATGTTCAGGGTTCATCCAGACCTTAAACGCTGCCATTTTGTAGACATCGCCTGGTTCAATGGTTGCATCATATGATTGGCTATAGGCATTGGTGGTCAATAACAAGCTCGCTACGACGAAAAGAAAGATTCTTTTGAACTTCATTTTTTTATCCCCTTGATGATTTAAATAATATAATAACTTCGCTTTAGAAAATTACCAGTCAGATGGAATTTAAATGGGTAAGAAACTGATTACATGGCTTGATAATGGTCGACCACTATCACTTCTTTATGATGATATTTATTTTTCCGGCGAAGACTGGATCACTGAGAGTAACGCGGTTTTCCTTGATGGCGTTGGCGCGCCTGAGATTTGGCAAGGAATGACCGAGTTTACAATTTGCGAGCTGGGGTTTGGTACTGGACTTAATTTTCTAAATACCATGGCGCGCTGGCTTGAAACGACGGGTAGTGATCAGAAACTTCTTTATTATGCTACCGAGAAGCACCCGCTTTCGCGGGATCAGATTGAAAAAGCCATTTGCTTCCCCAAGCTCATCAAGCAAAGAGACATGCTTTTAACCAGTTATCCTGATCGAGAAATTAATTTTTATAAGGGAAGGGTAAGTTTAAAATTGCTCATTGGGGATAGTCTGGAGCAATTAAAAAAGACAGAATTTAAAGCGGATGCCTGGTATCTGGACGGATTTGCGCCAAGCAAAAATCCGGATATGTGGAGTGATCCACTCCTTAAATCCATTGCGGATCATTCCAATGAAGGAGCTGCACTTGCGACATTTACGGCGGCCGGTCGGGTGCGCAGGGAGCTTATGGATGTTGGTTTTGATGTATCAAAAAGACCAGGATTTGGTAACAAGCGTGAAATGATTACCGCAAATTTTAAAGAACTACCGTCATAAAAAAATTTGTTTACTGTAAGAAAAGCTTAATAAAGCCTGTTGTATAGTCTGTGGGTAATTAAATATAAATCAGGGACAAAAATATGGTTAAGTTCTTCATGGATAAGCCTTATTTCAGCATTATTACAATGCTGTTCTTTATCATTTGGATCGAATTTTTTCCGGTATCCTATACATTTTATAATCAGGAAGACCGTCTGCTTGAGAATCTTTCAGCGGTACTATTTTTCATCGCCAGTGTGGCTTTTGTCATTACGGCTATGAAATCATCATACCTTAAGGAAGCCAATTCCAAACTTGCTTACTTTATGATTATCAGCTGGGCGATCTTGATGTTCGTCTTTGCTGGTGAGGAAATCAGCTGGGGACAGCGGATATTCGATTTCGGCACCCCTGACGGCCTTAACGAAATAAACCTTCAAGGTGAGTTTAATATTCATAACATCGATATTGTTGATCAATTTGGTGGCGGTAAATATCGCTATCTAACCATTATGATGCTGCTTACCGGGGTTGTTTTTCCACTTATGGCACTTCATGAAAAAGGAAAACAATTTTTCCAGATCTTTAAATATCCTGTCCTACCTATGCATTTTATGCTGTTTTTCCTGGGTGCATATCTTTATGGCAAATGGTATGTGGCATGGTTCCCTGCTGATCTAACAGATATGAATGCCCCCACGGAAGTTCGAGAATTCATATTTGGCCTTGGGATGATGTTCCATGCACTATACGGCGTTTATAAACCAAACGCGCTATTTTTGGCTGAGGACTAAAGACGCTTTCCAAAAGGGTCGCAGAGTAACCCTTGTAATTTATATATTTGGGATTTAGTCTGTTCTGGAATGTTATTAACATGGTTCCAGAGGGCGACGTAATTACTAAATCCATTTATCCAAAACTCGCCAAATTCTTAACGATCGGTTTTGTATTTGCAGCATTGTCAGCGTGGGAGAGTAACACCCTTGCGCAGGAGCAGTCTGTTGAGGAAGCGGTTCGCTCTGTGCTGGAAAACGAAGCGATCCAAACAGAACTCCCTGAACCTGAACCAATAACCGAAATTGAGCTACCGTCCTGGCTTGAAGCGATGTTGGAAGGAATAGGTTCATTTTTCAGTGGACTTGGTCCGCTCTTCGAAATTTTGTTTTATGTCGGTGTTGCTGCTTTTGTTATTTGGATAATTTACTTCCTGGTAGAAAAATTTGAGTGGCGTGCCAGTGCGAAGGAAGGAAAAACCGCGAAAGCCGTTAAGAAAACCTATTCAACCGAACAAAGTGATCTGCCTGTGGAAGATAGACTTTTCTCATTAGAAGATGCTGATGCATTTGCTGCAGATGGAAACTATTCGGATGCTGCGCATATTCTCCTTATAGTCGCCATTGACTTTATACAGCGGAAGGTTAGAGGGATGCTCGCCATTTCCGAGACCAGTCGCGAAATTATCAGAAACGAGGAGGTGGAACAGCAAGATCGGAAACTTATCCTGCCCATTGTTGAAAATGTCGAAAAGTCGTTGTTTGCAGGACATTTGATGGGCCAAGAAGAATATGATCGATGCCGCTCCAGCTTTATTGAGCTTGTGCAGAGTAACGGGAACACTGGTTCATGAGTAAGAGGAGCAGCTCCATTTTTTCTCCACGAATGGTGATGATCCTTGCTGGACTAGGGATCGTCGCGATGATGGGGATGTTGCTGGTCAGTGCCCTGGGAAGTGACAGAAGTACAAAGATGACAGTTGGACCCAATAGTTACTCCGTTTCGGTACTTGGTCATAGAGCCCTGATGGAGACGATTGAAGCTATGGATATTCCGGTAATGGTCAGCCAATATAGAACGTTGGAAAGACTGGATCCGATTAATTCCTTATTGTTACTTCTTGAGCCAAGCCTGACAAATAATAGTATGGATGATTTAAGAGAGCTGCTTACCCACAATTCAGTCATTTACGCACTTCCTAAACGTAGACCCGCGATGAGGCAACAGAGCAACCTCAGGTGGTTGCAAAGCGATGGTATGGTATCCACCGGTAATGTGGATAAATTCCTGAAACTAATCGACAGCAATGCTCAGATTATTAGACCTGATGCCAAGCCGGTAGTGCAGAAAAGCGATGACGAATCCGAAGAAGAAACAGTTGAAGACAATGAAGTGCAGGATGAAGACGCGCAAGAAAAAGGGATCGTAATTGATCTTTCTGAACTCAATATTGGCCGATACAACAGAGGGGAAGAGACAGAGTATGATGGCACATGGACGGAGAATATACCGGGCTTTACGCCATCTGTGAAAAATGTGCAGCTGATTAGTTCTGACATTATTACGCCGCTAATTGCTAGCGAGCAGGGAATATTGGTTGGAAGCATTGTCAATGAGTTTGGTGGAACGACAATCATTGTTTCGGATCCCGATTTAATTTCCAATATGGGGATTGGCGAAGGGGAAAATGCACAAATAATCTTCTACTTAATAGAGCTGTTCTCAAATGATTTTGCGACTATTTTTGTCGATGAAACCATTCATGGCTTCGAACGGAATCCTGAATTGATGCGCAGCGCGTTTGAACATCCATTCATTTATTTTACATTTCAGGTGCTGATTTTTGTGGTGTTGCTGGTGTGGGCAACGCTACAGCGTTTTGGATCCCCGCCAAAAATGATGCCTCAGTTCAGAACAGGAAAAGCAGTGCTTATTGAAAGCGCTGTAAATCTGCTAAACCATGGAAACCATAAGCCGGAAATACTGGCTCGTTATGTTGAGCTAACTCAAAATGCGATGGCAAAAAAGCTTAAAGCACCAAAGAACCTATCAGACGATGAAATTGTCGAATGGCTTGACGATTATGGCGCACGTCGCGGTGTGGAACTATCACTTAAGACGATCAAACACCGTGCCATGATGTCGCGCAGCGGTTCGGGAAGACAAACCAATACTTACATGGATCACGTCCATGAAAAACCACTTATACAAATAGCGAAATTTCTTCAGCAATGGAAACAGGAGATGCTTGATGGATCTGGAACAGATAAAATCAATTAACGAAAATATTAGGGAGCAGGTCGCCAAAGTCATTATCGGACAACAAGATGCACTTGATCTGATCATGGTTTGCCTTGTGTCCGAAGGTCATATTCTGCTTGAAGGTGTGCCAGGTACCGCCAAAACGCTGTTGGTAAAAACAATTGCTTCAACATTGGATCTAAGTTTCGGACGTATTCAATTTACACCGGACCTAATGCCCGGCGATGTTTTGGGGACCAATTTGTTTAATTTTCAGACGAACGAGTTCATTCTTACCAAAGGGCCAATTTTCACAGAGCTTCTACTGGCGGATGAGATAAACCGGACCCCCCCAAAAACCCAGGCTGCTTTGCTTCAAGCAATGAATGAACGCGAAGTGACGATTGATGGCACCACACATGATCTTGGTGCTGGGTTTATGGTTATTGCTACGCAAAACCCGATCGAACAGCAAGGCACCTATCCACTTCCGGAAGCGCAACTGGACCGTTTCTTGTTCAAGCACATTTTAGGTTATCCTACTGAAGACCAGGAAAAAAGCATCGTTGCTCAACATGGCCATAAAACCACTATGGCGGAAGTTGATGAGTTCAAAGTCTCGCCGGTAGGCAATTTGCAGACGCTAAAAGAAATTAGAGCTTTTGTAGAAACAGTTACGTTATCTGAAGAAAATGTTGAATATATCGTCAATATTGTGCGCAGCACGCGTGAGCATCCGGCCATCCAATTTGGCGCTTCACCACGTTCTGCAACAATGCTGGCCAGAGCATCCCGCGGGCTAGCAGCGCTTAACGGACGTGACTATGTGATACCTGATGATATCAAGCATCTGGCGGTTCCAACATTGCGTCACCGGGTGTCCCTTGCACCTGGGGCTGATATTGAAGGTATCACCACCGATCATACTATTGAGCAAATCGTCGAACAAACGGCGGCACCAAGGTAGTTTAAGGACCCAATATGAGACCCACCATTCTGTCCATATTTGTTTTCGCAATCATTATTGTCATCTCATTGGCGATATTGCTGATTAAAGACGAATGGTCGATTGTCTGTTTCATTCTCACAGGTGTGTTTATGGGATGCTTCGTTCTGGATGGGCTTGGATGTCGAAAGAGTAATGAATTTTCTGTGCGTTGGCGACTACCCAATACACTCTACATTGGCTCAACCGACTATCTAGAGTTAGAAGTCCGAGTTCCGTCAAACTGGCCGGTACGTCAAATAGAAACTTCGGTAGATTTTAATGAAAAGCTCGAAGCAATTGATGACTTTTACTTTAACATTGATCCAAGTAGCAGCAATCTCCTTAAAATCGATCTAACACCTAAAAGGCGTGGGCAGGCTGGTATTGAAACCATCTGGCTTCGTTGGAGCGGACGTCTTGGGCTCGCGAGCTGGACGGAGAAACTGGAAATCAATCAGCAAATTCCGATAATACCCAATATTCGCGCTGTTGCTAAAGATGCACTCAAGTTTTCATCCAGAGACGCACTGTTCGGGATCAAACCACAATGGCAGTTGGGTGATGGTTCTGAGTTTGATGCCCTAAGGGAATATGTTCCTGGATTTGATAGCAGGGCAATCGACTGGAAAAGCTCCGCGCGCCACCATAAACTAATCTGTAAGGAGTTTCAGACAGAAAGAAACCACCAGATTATCCTCGCATTTGATACAGGACATCTCATGATTGAGCCAGTTAAGGGGCTTTCAAAAATGGATCACGCGATCAATGCCGGGCTTTTGCTTTCTTATTTGTCACTTAAAAATGGTGATAAGGTAGGTGTTATGGGTTTCAATTCAAAAGTAGAGCAATATTTGCCTCCCGTAAGCAGCGTTCATAACTTTCAAAAAATTCAGCAGGTATGTGCTGGCATTGAATATAGCACCGAAGAAGCCAACTACACGCTGGCGATGACGGAGCTGCTATCACGGCTTAACAGACGCTCATTGATTATTCTGATTACGGATTTTGTCGATACAGTGACGGCTGACTTGATGATTGACAATATGGCGCGCTTATCAAAAAAGCATCTGATCGTGTTTGTATCGCTAAAAGATAAAAATCTTTATAAATATGCAAATAAGGAAATTGCAGCGCTGGATGATCTAAGCGGCGCAGTTCTTGCGCAAGATTTTATTCTGGAACGGGATGTGGTTATCGAACGGTTGGCCCGGCTTGGAATTCAATGTGTCGATACAACCATTGAAAACCTTAGAGTGGAGATTTTGAACAAATATATCCACATCAAATTACGGGAGATGATCTAATGGCAGGAAACAGCCTAAAAAGTTCAACCTTCCGCGCAGAACGTGAGCACATCTGGAAAGAACTGGATGAACTGCTGCATAAAGCGGAAAAGAAAGGACTTTCTTCGCTTACATCGAAAGAGTTACTTAGATTACCAAATTTATATCGGGCAACTCTGTCTTCCATATCTGTCGCCCGTGGTATTTCATTGGATTTGAGTTTGGTGACATATTTGGAGAATCTGACCACCCGTGCGTATCTTCAGATTTATGGTGTAAAAGCCACTGTGAAAGGATCTGTTGCCAAATTTATATTTATCCAATTTCCCAATGCCGTGAGGCAGGCGAAATGGCACGTTCTGATTTCTTTTATCTGCTTACTTATGGGAACCATAACTGGGTACACGCTGACCACAGCCAATCAGGATTGGTATTATACATTTGTGGGAATGGATGATAGCAGATCCCCTACGTCAACCACCGAGGATCTTCGGAAGGTCATTTATAATGAAAATCCAGGTGAGGGCGGAGATCTATCGGTTTTTGCGACCTTTTTGTTTACCCATAATGCCAAAGTAGGAATGCTTGCCTTCGCGCTTGGTTTCGCGTTAGGACTTCCCACCATATATTTGGTGTTCAGCAACGGATTAATGCTCGGCGCCTTTACTTCTTTGCATGCGAGCAGGGGGTTAGGGCCGGATATTTGGGGTTGGCTGCTTATTCACGGCGTAACCGAGCTTCTCGCAATAATATTATGTGGAGCGGCGGGTCTTATACTAGGTGCCGCAATAATATTCCCGGGAAAGCACTCTCGGTTGGATAATCTTGCCATTGAAGGGAAGAAGGCGGGTATAATTGTTATTGGCTGCGTGGGGATGTTTTTGCTAGCTGGTTTGCTTGAAGGATTTGGCCGACAGCTTGTCACCAGTATGGAGCTGCGGTATCTGATTGCTTTTATAACCGGCGCTTTCTGGCTGTTGTATTTTCTATTTATCGGTAGGGGAATGAGCCGTGAATAAGCCTAATATTCAATTCACACCTATTCGAAGTGATAAGGATAGCAAGAAAAGGTTGCGCAAGATCGAAACGCCCGAAGGCATCGAACTTGCTGTCTATCTGGCGCCTAGAGGAGACAGGGCGTCGGCGGTTATTGTGGATTTTGTGATAATCAGCCTTATGGTTGTTGGTATTGGACTTACAGCGGCTTTGATTGGAAAACTCACAGGCGCTTTTTCGGCTGGAATATTTTTTCTTCTTTCTTATTTTTTTCTAAGAAGCTTTTACTTTATATTTTTTGAACTCAAGTGGAAGGGGCAGACACCAGGTAAGAGATATTTCGGCCTTAGAGTGATCAAAAGATCAGGTGGCAAGTTGGATTCAGGATCGATTTTTGCGCGTAACCTGATGAGAGAAGTAGAAATTTTTCTTCCAATGACAGTAATTTTTGCTGGTGGGATTATCCTGGATGGTTGGATGCTTTTATTCAGCTGGCTTTGGTGCGGCATTATGGTTTTTATGCCGTTCTTTAATAAAGACAATATGCGGGTAGGAGACCTTGTTGGCGGGACCTGGGTAATTTCAATGCCAAAAACGGCACTGCTCGACGAAGTGGGAATACATGCGGAGAATACGTCAGAAGAAAAACCGAGTAACAACGTTTATTTTACAAAAGAACAACTATCCATTTACGGAATTTACGAGCTTCACACGTTGGAAAATGTGTTGCGCAGCGAAAACCCTGAACTACACAATAATGTAATGATTAAGATTCAGAATAAAATCGGCTGGAAAGCTGACCAGTTTTACGGTACGGCCGAAGAGTTCCTTCAGGCTTTTTATTCAGAACTCAGGCGTCACCATGAGGGCGAGATTCTTATGGGCCGCCGGCAAAAAGATAAGTATAGCGGCAAGCATAGATACAAAGAGCCGAAGCCCATAAAAAATATTCTTAAAGACCGTTAGGTAAATACACTTCCAATTTCTTCCACGTTACCGCCTTCTTTCTCTTCAATAATTCTCTGATATACAACCGCATAGAGAGAGTAGGTATAAGCATAGTAATAAATGGAAAGTAATATGCTCAGTATAAAACCAATTATTGGTATGATCATCAGAACGATATTCAAGATATAAAAGATAATAATTGGAACGACAATAATCGCGAGAATTTTTATCCTGTAGCCCTGCGTTAAATCCATACTGCGTTTTAGGCTCTCGATCGCGGAACGACCTTCAGCAATCTTGATCGGGAAAGCGAGATAAAACATCAACATCAGAATTATGCCTGGAATAATGAGCAACAGAAAACCTATACCGATTGCTATACCCATTATTATTGCCAAGCCAATAAGTGGGATCGTTTCAGTGTTGTATGCTTGACCAGTTGCACCAACAGACGTATTGAGTTCGTTTAAGGATGTCAAAGATTTGCGTACAACATAACTAAGGTAGAAAACAAAAATATAGGCGTACACAAATGCTATACCGATAGCGATAATTATTGTGAATATCGAATCTGCACCGCTAAAGCTCGCCATCGATATTCCCAGAAATGCTGTGCTTACAAAAGTAATTGCGAGCACTGCTATTGCCAAAATCAATGCCATTCCCAAAAATGGCAGCAGGTTTTTATTTACAACGTCAAACCCGGTTCTGAAAATGTTCCCTACTGAGAATTCTTTGTAAACTTCACTAGACATATTAATCCCCTGTTTTGTTATGAAAAGACTTGTGAAACACTGTCTACGTCACCGCCTTCTTTTTCGCCCACCAATGATTTGTACGTAACACCTATAATCACAACATTGAATGTAAGATAGAGCGCATATAAAAGTGCATTTATGATTTGCGTGCCTATACCAACATCAAGCATAGCGTTTATATCACCATCTGCGCCAAAAAAGGCAAACCCGGCGATCCCTGATGTTATTACTGTGTATATAATATATGGAATAAGAAAAAGAGCAAAAATGCCCCAACGATGCCCCTTGGTTAGTTCTTTGCTGCGTGTCATGGATGCGAATACACCAATTCCTTCTGATACTTTTACGGCGTAACAAATATAATAAGTTACCATGATTATAAGGCCAGGAATAATCAGAATGATAAAACCAAATATCATGTAGCTTGTATAAAAAATACCAAGGCCAAGCATTGGAATTAACAATTTAAAACCATTGGCCATGTGGTCGCTGAAGTTTGTTTCCTGACCTTTCATTAGAGTTAAGGATCCGTCAAGCACCATAATACTATAAAGGCTTATGCCAATAAGATAGACAACCAGCATTGTTATAATAGAGCCAAAAGAAAAATCTGGACTGACTTGAAGGCTTTGTAAGTCGTTAACTCCCATCAACTGCAAATAGAGCATATTGTATAAAAATGTTGCGACTACGCTAAGCAAGAGTGCTGTGCCGAAAAATGCAAAATTATTTTTAATGAGCGAAAAACTGCTCGATAACACCCCACCAACAGAGAATGAAGAATAGACTTGATTGGACATAACTCCCCCTTGTTGTTTATTTTCCCTGCCTAACTATGTGAAGTAGTGTCCAAATTGTCAACGAAATTGTCGTTTTTGGTTAGAATTGGCGAGTTGCTTGCGTAGCAGAATAAAAAAAAGCGGTCGAGATTAAATCGACCGCTTTAGTTGTAAGATTTAAGAGTAACTTCTTATGGCGAAACAACGTGCCTTACGTTGTTTGCATCAGCCCAACTATTGATCGGATCGATATGGTCAGACGTGATCGCTGCAAGCTCTGCTTTGCGCGCGGCCCACTCTGTGGTTACATCAGCAAGGCGGTCCAGAGCACCTCGTGCAACAGGTGCGCCAGCGCGATCCATCACATCGACCACATGTTTAACCTGTACATTAAGCATACTTGGCCAGGCGTCCTCATCCTCAAGCACTTGGAAATAAACCTGATCAATGAGTTTTTCCCACTCGCTGATTTGATCGATGGCCATAGCTCCACGTGCCATTAGGTCCTCGTCACCAGCAAAATCTGCCATCAATCCTTTAATCTGACTACGCGCCTTGCGTGCGTTATCCAGAGTTGTAAGGATTTCATTGAGAAGATTTGTACCTTCAACAATGCGAGCCTCAAGGGCGTCATACTCGGCTGAAGACGCATCATTACGTGGATCTGGAAGTAGATCGAAACTTACTGTTTCTTCATAATCGCCGATGGTGACACGTGCCTGATAACTGCCTGGCATCACTTTTGCACCATTCCAGCCAGAGAACATGAAGACATCATCAATACAGTTGAAACCGTCCCGACGCATATCCCAGGTCCATAGGTTCATTCCCTGTTTTTTGGCTGGATATGAGAAGGAACTCATCTGACGTGGGGAGAGGTTCCCTTGCACGCAGCGGTCACGAGCGCTTTCATCACTTGAGTAACTGCGCACCACATTACCGATGCTGTCCAGAATCTCAATGGACAGCGGACCATCATGCTCATCTTTGATGTGATAGCTCAGGATTACACCATTTGGCGGGTTCTTTCCTTCAATATTAGTTCCGCCGCCTCGGCCAGTAATCATTTCAGTCGGACTTGGGTTCAGGAGATGAAGCGGCTTATCGGCCTGATCATTTGAAATCTGGCTGAAGATGGCAATGTCATCCATAACATAAAAACCGCGACCTTGCGTCGCAACCACCAGATCACCCTGGCGGATGGTGAGATCCGTGATTGGCACAGGCGGCAGGTTCAGATCCAGTGATTGCCAATGTTCACCATCATCAAACGAGATATACATTCCAAGCTCGGTACCAGCATAAAGCACGCCTTGCTTGTTTTTATCTTCGCGAACCACACGAACGAAGTTTCCTTCCGGCAGGTCTTCATCCAGCCGTGTCCAGCTTTCACCGTAGTTGGTTGTTTTATAGATGTACGGATCTGGATCGTTCATTTTATATGCTGCAAGCGCGACATAAACTGTTCCCGGATCATGGGGACTGACCTCGATGGCGTTGATCATGCCTTCCGGTGCACCCCGCGGTGTTACATTTTGCCAGCTTTCACCGTCATCACGGGTTACATAAACCAGGCCGTCATCACTACCGGACCAGATCACACCGCGTTCATGATGGCTTTCAACGATGTAGTAAACGGTGCCGTAGAATTCCGCACCAACGTTTTCCACAGTGAGTGGGCCACCGTTCAAGCGCTGCTTTTCCTTGTCGTCGCGGGTAAGGTCCGGGCTGATTTCTTCCCAGGTTACACCGCGGTCATTACTACGGAGAATCAGCTGCGCACCATAATAAATGATGCTTGGATCGTGAGGTGACGATGCCACCGGTGTATTCCAGTTTGCGCGATATTTAAGATCTTCTGAATTCATTCCATATACATATTGTGGATATGGTTTGATCGGACGAACGCGTCTGTTTTCAGTATCAATCTCGGTCAGTGTGCCGTTGATGGTTGTCGCGTAGACATATTTTGGGTTGTTTTCATCAAACGCGATGTGAGCACTTTCACCGCCACCGACAGCATAATAATCATCGGTGCCAATACCACCGGTGAAGGACTCGGATGTAATCGCCATCGTTGAGTTATCCTGCTGACCGCCGTAAATGCGGTATGGAGACATGTTGTCAGTGATAACCCGATAGAATTGTGCCGTTGGCTGGTTCATGATGCTGGACCATGATTTACCACCATCAAAGGTAATTTCGGCACCACCGTCATCCGCCAGCGCCATGTTGAGGCTGTTTTCCGGATTGATCCAGAGATCATGGGTATCGCCATGACCAATGTTATTGTTGATTTCGTAGGTTTTCCCACCATCAATTGATTTCAGAAACGGAACATTCATCACATATATGGTGTTGTCGTCATTGGGATCTGTCTTCAGGTGGTTATAATACCACGCACGTGAGTGGGTCAGGCGGTTTGAATTGATGTTGCTCCATGTTTTACCGGCATCGTCACTTCGGTAAACACCACCATCATCTGTATACATGTCGCCTTCAACAACGGCATAAACGCGGTCAGGATTTGACGCCGCGACGTCAATACCCACTTTACCAATTTTAGTAGGCAGTCCGCCACCCAGTTTTTCCCAGGTATCGCCACCATCAGTGGTTTTCCAGATGCCACCTTTTTCACCGCCGGAAAGAATATACCAAGGCTTACGGCCATTTTCCCACATGGCGGCATAAAGAACGCGCGGGTTGGTTGGATCCATTACCAGATCGCCACCCCCCACTTGTGGATCAATCTTCAGGACATGTTCCCATGTCTCTCCACCATCAGTGGTGCGGTAAATTCCACGCTCTTCATTTGGACCCCAGATGTTACCCTGTGCGGCTGCATAAGCAATGTCGGGATTGGTTGGATGAATGCGTACTTTGGGAATTTGACCAGCGTTTGGAAGCCCAATATGTTTCCAGGTTTTGCCGGCGTCGGTTGATTTGTAAATGCCGTCACCGCTTGCTGTTGTTACGCCGCGGATCGGACCTTCACCGGTTCCCACATAGACCACATTCGGATCAGATTCTGATACGGCAATGGCACCTATTGTACCAACACCAAAAAAGCCGTCAGAAACATTGAACCAGCTGACACCGGCATTAGTGGTTTTCCACACGCCGCCACCGGCAGCACCCATATAGTAGGTTAGTGGATCGCCGATCACGCCAGATATGGCCTGAGCCCGTCCGCCGCGCCAAGGGCCGATCAGCCGATATTCTTTGCCGGCATAAAGCGATGGATTAACTGTATCAGTTGCAAAACTTGATGTCTGAGTGAAAGTTGCACCCAGAAGAATTGCAAGTGAAATTCTGAATAATTTGCGAAATGACATTTTAGTGAGTCCCCTTTATTGAATTTTTAGGCAGATAGGTTGCCCCAAATTTATACTTTTGTATAGGGTAAATGTAGATTTTATGCGCTTAAGGCAGCTTTCAGCGTCGCCACCACCTGATCCTGCTCATCGTGAGTGAGTTTAGTATAAAGTGGGAGGCTGATGGCACGGGCATAATAATCTTCAGCAGCGGGGTAATCACCCGGATTAAAGCCAAGCCTTTTGTAATATGGCTGCAGGTGGATAGGGATATAATGCAGGTTTACACCAACGCCATTTTTTCTCATGTATTCAAAGACTTGACGGTGCTTGCCCTCGTCCTCAAGCTTGATGACATAAAGATGCCTTGCTGAATAGCAGTCAGTATGTTGAACTGGGGTGACAACGGCAACATCGGCAAGGAGCTGATCGTATCGATACGCCAAATCGTTTCTTATTTTGATAAACTCATCAATGCGCTGCATCTGACTGGTACCAAGCGCTGCCTGAATATCGGTAAGGCGGTAATTGAACCCAAGATCAATTTGCTGATAATACCAGGGTCCGTGACTTTCTTCTTTCATGAGATTCTCGTCACGGGTTACACCGTGACTTCTGACAAGTGCCATCCTCTCAGCGAGTTCATCATCATTTGTCATGGAAATGCCACCTTCTGCAGTGGTAATGATCTTAACTGGATGAAAACTGAAGACGGTGATGTCAGAATATGCACAATTCCCCACCGGTGCGCTTTTGTATTTTCCGCCTACAGCGTGTGATGCGTCTTCGATCACTTTGAAGTTATAGTCTTCGGCAAGCTGGGCTATTTCTTCCATTTCACAGGATTGGCCGGTAAGGTGGACTGGAATTACTACCTTTGGGAGTCTGCCAATGGACTTTGCCTCTATCAACTTTCTTTTAAGCCGTTTGACTGACATATTGTATGTGGCCGGATCAATATCTACGAAATCGACATCAGCACCACAATATCTGGCGCAATTGGCGGACGCTACAAAGGTTACTGGCGATGTCCAGACAATATCGCCTTTTTCAACACCAAGGGCATGGCAGGCAATATGAAGCGCTGCTGTTGCGCTGCTCACGGCGACTCCATGTTTTGCACCGGTATAATCGGTGAGTGATTTTTCAAACGTCGGAATGCGGGGTCCCTGGGTGATGAAATCAGATTTTAATGCTTCAAGTACAGCATCAATATCATTCTGATTTATATCTTGTTTTCCGTAAGGGATCATGTGGCGATGTTAACGAAACTCAATGTTAAAAGCAATTGAGTAAAACAACAACGAGTGTACCATTCAGCAACACTTTTTTTGACTAGCTGGCTTCAAACTTGACCGCTGAAGCTGAATGATAATTCCAGTTTAGGCAATTATCTTGATACCAAAATTTAATTTTTTTGCCGGTAGCGGCGGCGGTCATCAGCATACTTAGTGCTTGATTTTTGGAATCAGTATTGGTCAAACTCATTATATATTTTGAACTGACGCAACCTGTGTAGTAAACACCAGCACCGCCGCTCGTTTCCGCAACAATAAGGTTGTCTTGTATCCAAACTGCATCAATTGTAAGTTCGTCCGTCCAACCTGCAGCAAAAACGTTGGTACTAAAAGTGAAATAGATAATTGAAATTAAACAAAGAATTTTGTTCATTTTTGCCCCCAAATAAAATTAAGATTTTGTCATTTCAGATTAATGTTCTGATGGACTATTTGCAATAAAAAAACCCCCCAGGAACTGGAGGGTTTTTAAATTGAGTTTTGTATTCGTTATTTTTTGCCCGTGACCATTTTATAGACCAGATGGCCGACAATAATAACAGCGGCTATACCTGCGAAAACGGGTAGAAGATCCCAGGAAACACCTTGCAGTGTTTCCTGACCATACATATCGCGAGTGTAGCGTAATATTTCCATTGAACTTATCCTCTGATGGCTTTCTTAACCAGATTTTCCATCAGTGGAATTTTGAAGTGGTTATAGTTCAGCGGGCTTGCGCCACGCGCAGCAGAAGTCGCAGCAAGATTTGCTGTTTCTTCGTTTGCCGCACTGCCGCGAACAATGTCTTCCACAACGGATAGTTTTCTTGGAACACATTCCACACCGCCACAGGTGAGGCTGATGTCTTCGATCATGCCGTCTGTTACCTTCATGGCTCCAGCCATATTTACCAGTGGGAAGTCCCATGTGTTACGGTCGGCTACTTTTTCAAAGAAGAATTGAGCACCAGCCCATTTACCAGGAATTCTGATTTTGGTTAGAACGTCACCTGGCTCAAGCACGGTCATGCGCTCAATATCAACATCAGGGCCGATGAAATAATCGGCTGCAGCAACAGTGCGCTCACCGCCAGGGCCAACGATTACCATTTCTGCTTCCAGTGTTGCGACTGCAACCGCTGTATCGGACGGTGTTACCGCCACACAGCGTGACGCACCGAACAGGCAATGCTCGCGGTTCATACCTTCCGGTGTGTCCGCATAGCAGGTGTTACCACCCGCACGGTAGCAGTCAAGACCGGCACGGTAGTACCAGCAACGGGCGTCCTGGCTGATGTTGCCACCAAGTGTACCCACGTTTCGAATTTGCGGACTTGCAACACGGCCAGCAGCCATAGCAAGAACACCAAATTTTTCCTGGATTACAGCATTATTTTCAACGTCCGTCAGTGTTGTCATCGCACCGATTTCAACACCGCCATCGGCTGTTTCAGTTATACCGGAAAGTTCAGCAACACCGCTAAGATCAACAACTGTTGACGGGCGCTTAACACGGTCTTTAAACCAGTCAAGACTGTCCTGACCACCGGCCATCGCCCAACCACCTTCACCAGCATCGCTGAGCGCGCTGACCGCACTCGCGAGATCAGCAGGTTGGACCAGATTGAAGTTTGGCATCATATCTTTCATAATCTGTGCCCTCCTTTATACGTTTACTTGTAGTGGTGTAAATGATTGGTCACGACCCGCAAGCGCGTTGATGATCATGTCCGGATCCACCGGTGTACGGTTGAAGTAAGTGCCGGTCGCATCAGAAATCGCACTGAGAAGTGCGGCTGCCGCGCTACCCATGGCAGGCTCACCGATACCCTTAACCCCAAATGGATTTTGAGGATCAGGCTGGTTCACCGCATCAGTTTCAATAACAGATGGAATATCGAGTATTGAAGGTGGCTTGGTTTGATAAAGACCAACTGTCGCACATAGTCCGTTTTGTGGATCATAGATCATGCGGTCAAGAACCGCTTCACCAATTCCCATCACGGCACCACCACGAAGCTGTTGTTGAAGTCCTTGTGGATGAAGAACGGTACCACAGTCGGCGATGTTGTTCATTTCAAGTATTTCGTATTTGCCAGTGTCCGTATCCAGTTCAATCATGCAGAAGGATGCGGCCATACCGGCTGCACTACCTTCTTTGAAGAGCTCGTCTTTTGCTGCAGCAACAATGCCGAGGCCTTGTACATGCTGCATCGCAGACTTGGTTACGTCGTTTAGGTTATCGGGATACTCATGACCGTCCCACTCACCGCCAAGCTCGATCGCTTTGGTGGCTGCATCCGCAAGGCTCATGGTGAGGCTTGCATCGGATGTGTTGGTTACGGCTTCATTTGCAACTTCATAGTCACCAGCTTCACCACCAAGTTCCTGTGCGGCAAGGCTCTTGAGCATTTCTCTCATCTTAACGGCTGCCACGAAGTTAGTTCTTGTATTTGTGAAGGCGGAGTTACTTCCGAACTGTGCCAGTGTCCATGGAAGACCATGGCGGCTGTCACCGCGAAGAACCACTGTGTTTTCCCAGGCAACGCCCAGAACCTCAGCAGCGGCACGGCAGGTGCCAGCGTAGGAATAAGTACCCAGGTTACCAACACCAGAGTGAACATAAAGCTTGCCGTCTGGACGAATTGAAATCAGACCGTCAAATCCGTTGGAACCAGCTGAGTGATAAGCAGAGCCAACACCGATACCGATGACTTTGGATCCGTTGCGCTGACCACTTAGTGCTTTCTTTTCTTCCCAGTTGAACTTTTCAGCGCCCAGATTGTAGGCTTCTTTCAGGTACATACTGGTCACTGTGCTGTTACGGTTTGAGAAGACAACGTCTGCTTCCGGTGAGTTAAGATCACGAATTGCAAGACGGTCAATGCCAAGTTCCTTGGCAGCGCGGTCCATCAAAGGCTCAACCACAGTTGCAAGCTGGTTCTGACCAGGGCCACGCTGTGAAACGTGCCATGGCTTGTTGGTTACGACCGCAGCACCGCGGAAACGCATGTGGGTTGGTGTATAAACAAGCGCTAGTGCACCAGCAGCAGATGAATAGTCGCCCGAACCGCGGTTTGGGCCACCTGATTGCACGATATACAGATCAGCAGCGGTCATTTTACCATTGGCGTCAAAGCCCAGTTTAACCTGACCCTGGAAGCCTGGACGTGTACCACCGAGGTGATATTCTTCGGCACGGGTTACACGGATCATGACCGGTCGATTGATTTTCTGTGCCATGTAAGCAGTCATACCCTGAATTGGGTATGGTGACGCTTTAGCACCAAATCCACCACCGCAATATTCAGCGATATAGACGATGTCATCCAGAGAAACCTGCATCATGCGGGCCAGACCTGGCATCATCCATGATTGTGACTGTGAGGAGCCATGGATGAAACATTTACCATTTTCCCAATATGCGAGCGTACTGCGTGGCTCAAGTGCAGCATGGCTGGAACTTGCGGTTACAAATGGCTCGTCAATGACAAGGGCTGCTTCTTCGAACGCTGCATCCACATCACCAACTGACCATTCAACAGGCGCATCACCCATTGGCAGTCTGTCTTCACCAGCTTCAGCAAACACGCGAGCATCCCACTTGGCAGTGTGAATTGGCGCATTGTCAGGGCCACCACCGGTTACGTTTCCACTTTCAAGCGCGTTTGGACCGCCTGGATATAGGCTCTCCAACGGATCAAGCACGAATGGTTGAGGCTCATAAGTTACATTTATTCTTTCCAAAGCCTCACAAGCAATGGCTTCTGTTTCAGCAGCGATCGCGCAGATTGGCATACCAAGCTGGCGTGGCTTCATTGTCAGCATTGGATAACCTGGCTCATCCGTTGGTGGTACGTCGTCCGCTGTCAGAATGCCGATTACACCTGGCATCGCCAGCGCTTCCGAAGCATCAAGATTTGTTACATTTGCGCTTGGCATCGGGCAAAGCAGCATTTTCATATAGCACATACCTTCTTTCTTGAAGTCTTCGGCATATTTGCCTGTGCCCATGACTTTTGGTTGCACGTCCTGTGGGACGAAGTCTTTACCAACCAAATTCATTTCTTTTCCGATTAGATATTCGTCAGACATGATTATGCACTCCCCGCTGCTTTAACGATTGCACTTACATAGTTGTTGTAAGCACCACAGCGACAAAGGTTACCGGCAAGAGCCTGGCGCACTTCCTCGCGACTTGGGTTTGGATTACGCTGCAGAAGCGCAACACCGGAAACCACCTGACCTGGCGTACAATAACCACATTGAGGAGCAAGCTCTTCGATCATCGCAGTTTGAACCGGGTGAAGTTCACCGTTTGCCCCGCCGACACCTTCCACAGTTACAACATTCGCTGAACGAACAGTATGTGTGAGGATGGAGCAGCTGTTCACAGTTGTACCATCGACCATCACCGTACAGGCACCACAGGAGCCGCGGTCACAACCTAGCTTTGTTCCCGTGAGCCCAAGCTTGTTGCGAAGGGTATGTGAAAGTGTTTCGTTAGGCATAACGTCAACATTACGCGACATGCCGTTTACATTGATTGAAATCAACCTCTCTGCCGATCCGGCAGGAGCTGATCCGCCATCGCCGTCACCAGAACAGCCGGTCATTAGACCAGCCGCACCGGCCACAGTACCGCAGGCAACTACGCCTTTGATGAAATGACGTCTTGAAACATCATCCCGTGCTGTGCCCTGTGGGTCGTAGCGATCTGAACTGAATTTTTTTTGCATTAAATTTTGCTCCTCCACTTAAAAAAATTCTTACATTTTGTTGCAACATATTCAAAAGACATAAAAAAATGTCCGAATAACCTCCCGTCCGCTAAATATCCCGATTAGCGATCATGAGGTTACAATTACGATGTTTTCATATCTCTTGAATATTTTTGTATTTTTTCTTGAGATATTTTTTGCCTCCCGTTATGAGGTAATGTAACTATATAACTATGAGTCTAGTAAGTCTAGATGCAAAATAACGGGACAAGACGAAAAAAGGCGCTAACTTTAGCGAATAAACACTTATGGAAGAAAATGAAAATCATGTTGTACGGCACAGCCTGGTCAGCCGTATTTTTCACTGGTTAATGGCAATTTGTATTCTTACACTTTTGGCCACAGGACTGCTACCAGTGCTGGGTGCGAATTTTGAATGGGTGGAGCCCCATTGGATCGCTGGTGTAGCGCTCACAATTGCGGTTCTTATTCACCTGATCAGGTCTTTAAGTCCCCGGAAATTGAAGTCAATGTGGATCTCAGTTTCAGATGTAAATGAGTTTATTGCCGGTGGCGGTCATGTGCGCGGCGGTAAATACTCACTTGAACAAAAACTGATGCATCACGGAATTACCCTTTTCAGCCTGGTATCACTCGTTACAGGATGGATTATGCTTCTTAAAATCGATACACCTTTCTGGGAGAGGGATCCCTTTATATATAGTGCTGACACCTGGGGTGTGATTTATGTGCTTCACGGTCTTTCGACCTTGCTTTTTGTGTCATCCATAATGCTGCATATTTATTTCTCGCTACGACCGGAAAAGTCACATTACTTAAGGTCGATGTTCAAAGGTTGGCTGACACGCGAAGAATATAATGAAAATCATGACCCGGATCGCTGGGCGAAATAATCTGAAAACCGAAAGAATAATTTATGAGCGAAGAGAATAAGGAAAAGTTACGTGCGTCCATTAACGCCGTAGAAGCAGGATACGAATTTATGCTTGCCTATGCGGCTCAAGGCTGGGACGTGGAAAAAGTCGGTGGCGGCGGTGGTCCCTCCATCAGGGGCTATCTTGAAGATATGATAGCCGGGCTTGAGACGCTTGCCGATGATTTTGAAGCGGTTATTGCCGAAGAAGAAAGTGCAGATAAGGAGCTTTTCCGTGCATATAACGACGTGCTGCGCGTAGACGCTGAAAAAACACATACGGCGATTTCACTGATTATGTCCTTGCCATCTATCGGTTCGCAAATGGTTGATAATATTAATGCATCAATCCATGTTCGCGCGCTGCTTACGGATATATTTGTTCTCGACGAAGCGATCATATCGCTTTCAAAAAAAACGAACTAATTGCTGCCGTATTTTGCTGCTTATATCGACCTGACCTTAATAATAATTGGAATAAGTATGAATATAGCCGGTTTGCTTAAGAAAATTGGAGTTGGTCTTGCGGCAGGTGTTTTAGGTGTAATGCCCGCATTTGCCCAGCAAGACCTTAGCGAAGATCAATTGTTTCAGCAATTCCAAGCGATGGTTATTGTTGAGGAAGCCAACCAGCATTGTCCGCTTCTTTCCCGCCTCGAAGCTGAAGTGCTTCGTGGGCAGATTGTGTTTGCTAAAGATACATTTGCTGGCCAACTGGATATGGTGGAAAAGTTTAAGAAAGAAGCAAGAATTTTCTCAAGAAGATCCTCCTGTAATTCACCAGATATTCTAGGCCTGGTGGGGCTCGCCAGACAGGCTGCTTACGATTATATGATCAATCATTTGCTGCTCGCACGTCAAATCAACGTGCTTGATCGCGCTGACCGTTCAGCAGGGACCATACCAAGCGGACTATTGCTTGATTTTATCACTGACGAAGAGTGGACGATGATCGACGAACTCCGTGAAGAAGTGAAGGCAAACTATCTATCGCAGGCCAGCGAAGAAGCCTGGCATAAATTTGTAACGTCTATTGAAGATGTTGCGGGTGACCGGTCAGCGAAACTTTATCTGGAAAATCAAGCTATTTTGGAAATGGATAGTTCCGAAAATTTTCAAACTGCACAAGCAATGGCGAGAAACCGAGAAATAACCACATATTATTATCACCTTGATCGCACTGTACGCGCGTTTTTAAGTGGTGCGACCGCAGACGAAAGGAATTATCCTTACAGCAGAGCAGCCAATGATTTTACGGATTGGATTTCGTACCGACCAAAGGATGGAACAACAAATTGGGTGATATCTTATCCAGGCTGTGCGGGATTTGATCTCTCTTCAGAATGTACGCTCTTTACCACAGTAAACGGTGAACTTGGTGTTGTTGTGGGTGATCAAGTGCAGGATGTGACACTAGAATACAGAAATCCCGGCAATGAAACATTAAGAACGGCCAATAAGACCGTCGAAGGCCCGATCGGCAGCAATATGCTTCATGAAGCCAATATGAATTCCAATCTTGAAGCGATGCTCGCTTCTGCAGATAAGGTTCTAATAAACGCCACACCGCGATTGAACACAGAACCATATGCAGCGCAGACCGGAGAAGAAGCATCGGCGAATGCCAAGGTGTTTATTTTTCCGGAAGGAACGTTGGCTCAGATAGAAGAGCTTGGAAGGAATGATGTTATTTATTTGTCGGTTGATACTCTGGCTGAAGAGGGCAATAATAAAAGTACTGTGATTCCGGTTCATAATTATCACAGGGCAAAGAACTGGGCTTACTCTGTTCAATGATCTGATTAAAGGTGCGAAAATGAAACAAATTAAACTTCTGGTCCTCATCCCAATTTGTTTTGTTTTCAGTATCCAGGCTGTTTTTTCACAAGACAAATACGCCACCAAACATACGGTGATGGCTGATGGGCATCCCATTGCAGTTTGGGAAAAATCGGTTAAAGACCCAAAAGGGATCATCCTGCTTCATCACGGCAGGACCTGGAGTTCGCTGCCAGATTTTGATCTGCAGGTAGAAGGCGAAGATCTTTCCCTGATGGATGGATTTAATGAGCGCGGTTATAGCGTCTGGGCCATGGACGCGCGTGGTTATGGTGAAACACCGCGCGATGATACCGGTTGGAATACACCAAACCGGGCATCAAAGGACATTTCCATTGTTCTTCAGTGGCTCACCGACCGTACTGGTGAAAAAATTCACCTTTGGGGTTGGTCCATGGGATCCATGTTAAGCCAGCTGGCCGCGCAGGCCTTTCCAGAAAATATTGCAAGCCTGACACTGTTTGGATATCCGGTTCGGCTTGACACGGTTTACCCGAAAGATGAACCGGAGGGGGAGCCGCCACGTGAAGCCACCACTGCCGAAGCAGCCGCGAGCGATTTTATCGTACCTGGCGCCATCAGCCAGAAAGCCATTGATGAATATGTGCGTCACTCGCTTGAAGCGGACCCGGTACGGGCCGATTGGCGATATCAGGATCAATATAATCAGCTGGATGGATCTGTGCTTTCCATGCCAGTTTTGCTTTTACAGGGAGAGTTCGATCCGCTAACGGATACAAACATGCATGCGGCTTTGTTTGCCCAACTGCCTAATGGCAATAAACAATGGGTGGTACTTGACGACGGAGATCACGCAGCGCTACTTGAAAAATCCCGTGGTAAACTGATTGACGCTTCCATCAATTTCATTGAGTGGCTGGATAAATAACTTACTGATACACGAAGTAGAGTAGAAGTACGCCCAATGCCACCCGGTAAAGCACAAAGGGTGTCATGGAAGAGCGTTCAAGCCATTTCATCAGAGCCGCAATAGCGATCAGCGCTGAAATAAACGAAAGGCTGGCCCCCAAAACGAGTTCAGCGATTGACGCTGCATTTTCATCTGAATTCGTCGCCAGATGAAGCAGCTGAAGGGCTGCCGCAGCGAGGATGGTCGGAATTGACATCAGCATGGAAAAACGTGCCGCAGCTGTGCGGGAAAAACCAAGACCACGCGCGGCTGTCATCGTGATGCCTGATCGGCTGGTGCCGGGAATAAGAGAAAGAACCTGTGCTAGTCCTATGATGAGGGCATGCCCGTAGCGCAGTTCATCCATTCTCAATTTGATGGGTGATTTGGTATCGTACCAGTAAAGCAGGATGCCAAAGATGATCGAAGTCCAGCCGATCACTTCGATGGTTCGGAGTGTGTCGGACAGGCCAAATTCGGACGCCAGACCGCCAAATACAACGATCGGTATTGTTGAAAGGACGACAGCGAGCATTAAGTGACGTTCTGCTTTGTCATATTCCTCCCTTAGCAGGAGCATTTGTCCCGCCGCATGGAACATGCGCCACACTTCTTTTTTGAAATACAGAATAACCGCGAGCAAGGTGCCAAAATGAACACCCACGTCCATCATCACGCCTTGGTCAGACCAGTCGGTAAGTTCCGGCACCAGGATTAAATGCCCCGAAGAACTGATAGGTAAAAATTCAGTGATCCCCTGAACGATGGCAAGGACGATGATTTGCAAAATGGTCAATATGCTATTCCGTAGCTTATTTGTTTGATTTTTATCTAGCCGTCATTTGTGACGTCATTATGAAGCAAGAGTGCGATGCGCGCCATTCTTTTCATACTTATTACGGAAAGTGTTGAACCTGAAATCCCATTAATAGGTTTATCAAGTGAATTATTGTGGGTGATAGCAGCACCGTAATATTGCGCGCGGTGCACTCGACTTTGTACTTCGTGGCCGCGTGTTTCGCGGTAAGTAAGCACGCTGATATCGAGAATTTTACCGTCTTCTACCACAACACCTGCGGTGATTGGCATGGTGCGTGCGACGCTGTCAAGCACCCATAAAGTTCTGTTGTCCTCACGCCAATAGCGGTATCGAACCGGTGTGCTTTCAGCATTGTTTATCACTTCATTGATGTTATCGCGAAGATCGCCGATCACCCACACAGTGGCTTTTTTGGGGGTATCACCATTAAAAAAGCTTTTAACATAATCACTGGTTTTTACGAACACACGGTCCGCTGGTTTATAGGTACCCTGCGCCGAAGCGGAAAGGGTACCCAAAATGATAAACGCAGTGATTATGCCAAATAGTCTCATAATGCTCTTTCTTAGAACTGAACACCAACCCCAAGGTTGACGCGGTTATCTTCTTTTGTCTCGTCAGCATAATCATCAATCTGATAATCAGCCTTAAGCGCCACATTTTCATGAGGCCAGTAATTTACCCCAAAAGCCGTTTGCTTGTATGCTGACAGGATATCGTCGCCGGCATTATTATCAAAAGAACTGTAGCGAGTAAAGAAGCCAATTGCATGACCATTTGCAAACTTATATTTGTAGGATGGTTCGATGAACCAACCGCGCTGAACATCGCGGCCGATCAGTTCCGCTTCCATGCTGTTCAGGTTCCATTGTGCATAAAGCGCGCGCAGGCCGAACTCACTGGTTGAATTGATTTGGCGCTGAATATTCGCATGGCCTTCAAACAGGGTGGCCGATGTTGGTACAACAGACTGCGTTAGATCATCCTGATATTGGAAAGAGGCGGCAAGGTTGACACCCGCAATTGGCATCCAGCTGAGGCGGCCGGTAAAAGCTGTGTTTTTCCACGATGCCTCGGCCACTTTTTGTCGTCCACTTCGGATAAGGAATGCGTTACCGCCTTCTGTCGGGGTTTTAAGGCCCGAGTGAACCATAGCATCATATCGAAGGGTGTCGCCAATTTTGCCGCTCAGTTTAACACCTGCTTCCCACCACGTGGTTGGCAGGATGTTTTTTTCCACGTCATTGCGTTCTACTCCATAAAATGTTGGTGGCTCGTGAGTTTCATTAAGCATACCGACTGGCACAAGTTGAAGACCAATGGATGTGCTCGTATTGTCGTTTAGGTCGTATTCAATGAAGGCCTGTTCCAGTTCCACTTCACCGGGCTTGCCGTCACCTGCGAGGGAATGTTCAAGTTCAAGTTCGCTGAAGAAACGGACGCGGTCGCTAAATTCCTGACCAAAGTATAAAACAAAGCGGTGATAATCGATCTGATCCTTTTTGCCGCCATTAAAATGAAGTTCGCCGTAGCCACCAATTTTTGTTTTTCCAAAGGTTGGCTCACTGGAAGCGCTTCCACCCTGTTCTATGGTTTCCACTGCAGCTTCAACAATCATGCCGGTTTCTTGAACCTGCTCCTGGGTTTCGGCTACTTGTTCCCGGGTCTCAGCCACCTGTTCCTGGGTTTCCGTGACGGCCTGCTCAGTCATACCAAGTTTTTCTTCAAGTCTGCTGATTTGTTCCTGCTGCTGCAGAATGATCTTCCACATTTCTTCTGCAGAAGGCATTTCCTGCGCAAATGAAGGTGACGCAGACAAACACATAGAGAGCGCCAAAAGTGAGCTTGCAGACTTTAGAGATTTGATTTTCATTTTAATTCCATTTCTCAATTGAATATGATTTACTTTAATTGTAATTTTCTAAGAACGATTCTTAATAACTGCGCTATTAATAATTATTATTAAAAACGACGCAAGCTAAAAATACGGCATTTTGAAACTTTTTTTGTGATCAAATTTTATGAATTTAAAAAGACGTAAATTATTGAAAATTTTGGGTGTTTCAGCAGGCGCTATGGCGTGGCCACTATCCGCAGAATACCGCCAAAATCTGCAGCTATTCCGCTGGGAAGGTTACGCGCTTGGGGCAGATACGGAGATCCAGCTTTATGCAAGTAATAAGTCGGATGTAGAGGATACTATTAGCTACGTAACTGAACTGATCGCCAAACTTGAAGGCATTTTTAGTCTTTATGATCCTGAGTCGGAAATTAACATGTTAAATAGCATCGGTGCTTTGGAGGCTGCATCCGCTGACATGATCGAGCTGATTAACATTTCAAAATCATTCAGCGTGAAAACAAATGGTGCTTTTGATGTAACGGTGCAGCCACTTTGGGAACTCTATGACCGGTATAGGGATGATGGCGATCAGTTGGCCTTCGATCGCGATTTAAAAGACATCGTTCCCTTGATCGGATCAGACAAAATTAAAATCGATGACCGTAAAGTTACCTTCTTTGAAGAAGGTATGGCCATCAGCTTCAATGGTATCGCACAAGGCTATATTACCGATAAGGCAGTCGCTCTTTTGAAGGAAAATGGATTTACAAATACCCTCGTCGATGTGGGTGAATATTCAGCCGGTGGTCCGCAATGGGGTGGGGATCCCTGGCGCATTGGGCTACTTGATCCATTTGATCAGATTTCGGTTGCTGACGTTTTGGAGTTAAATGGGGGTGGGCTCGCCACGTCCGGAGGGTACGGGACCGTATTTGCAGATGATGGCAGCAAGCACCACTTGTTTAATCCAATCACGGGTCTTAGCGCGAACCAATATGCATCAGTGACTGTGACCGCGAACAATGCGACGACCGCTGATGCCCTTTCCACGGCGTTCTCAAATATGTCCTCAGAAGCAATCAAAGAATATGTGAAACGTCATCCTGACTTGCGCGTCAGATTGACGCATTACAATGGCGAAGTTGCCCGTATCTCCCCTTAACAGTTCACAAATCCGTCATTTGATCTTTCAAAATGCTTGTTATAAGGTAACAAAAACGCAGGGAAATGTGATCACTTGCGTATAATAATGAAAAAAGGGAGAACATATGAGCGAACAGGGGCGCTTAGCAAAAACAGTTGATTCATTTAAGTCCGTTTTTGAAAAGGAAGGGGAGGCCTTTATCTGGTCGTTTCTGTATTTCTTTTCCATCCTTACGGCTTACTTTATTTTAAGGCCAATTCGTGATGCTATGGGGATTGCCAGCGGCGTTGGATTTTTGCCGTGGCTCTTTACCGGGACATTTTTTGTCATGCTGGCTGTAATGCCTTTTTATGGGGCGCTGGTATCGCGTTTCCCACGACATAAATTTATGCCTTATGTATACGTCTTTTTTATCTTGAACATCCTCATATTCTGGTATTTTTTCGCCAATGATATTCGTATGGATGTTGTTGCCCAGGTGTTTTTCATCTGGCTCAGTGTTTTCAATGTTTTTGTAGTATCGATCTTCTGGAGTTTTATGGTCGATATTTATAAGTCCGGCGACAGCAAGGTGTTGTTTGGCATGATCGCTTCTGGCGGGACCATTGGCGGTATTTTAGGACCATCGATTGTAACTTTTCTTACGGAAACCATCGGCACCGAAAGTTTGCTGTTGATATCCGCGGCGGTTTTATCCTTTTCTGTTGTCTGTATTTATAGGCTCGTTGCCTTAAGGCATGATAGCCTTCAGGATACGCCGACCGCGAATGACAATGGTGAAAAAGCCATTGGTGGTGGCATGATGAGTGGGGTAACTGAGATACTAAAATCCCGCTATCTGATGGGCGTAACAACCATGGTGTTTTTGCTATCCCTTACCGCGACATTTGCTTATTTCCAGCAAGGGACCATGATATATGAAACGATCTCTGATACGGACGAACGGGTACAGATCTTTGGCCTTATCGATTTATCGGTATCCATAGGAGCCCTCATATTCCAGGTGTTTATTGCAGGTCCGGTACTTTCAAATTATGGGGTTAAAGGTGGAATAATTGTTCTGCCGATCATTACCGTTATCGGCTTCGCGCTTCTTGCCATTTCACCCACAATCGGCGTGTTTATTATTTTCCAGACGCTGAGACGCGCATCTGAATACGGAATGTTTGAACCTTCGAGGCAAAATCTGTTCGGTGTGGTAAGCCGTGAACAGAAATATAAATCCAAAAACTTCATCGATACCGTTGTATTTCGCGGCGGCGATGTTGCCAACAGCTGGTTCTACAATATGCTAAGTTCTGGCCTTGGATTAACGATCGGAAAAGTGGCCATGGTTGGGGTGCCTATTGCCGCTGTTTGGGGATTACTTGGCTGGAAGCTGGGTAAAACACATGAGGAAATGGAAAAGGGTGCGTAACATTTAAAATGGAGAGATGAGATGGCAGATTTGCCAAACGCAATAACCCGGAAAAAATTTATTAAACTAGCTGGAGCGGCGGCCCTGTCGACGATGCTTCCCGGCACAGGTGCAAGGGCGCAGGAAGATGCCCTTCTGCACCGCCCCATCCATTCAACGGGCGAAATGATTCCTGCCGTAGGTCTGGGTACCGCCAGCGACGGTTTTGGCAGGCAGAGCACAAGCGCACAATATGAGCAGCGGCGAAACGCTATTGCAGCCTTAATCAACAACGGTGGCACAGTGATCGATACATCACCCACTTATCGCGGTGCGGAAGCGGTGGTGGGGCGTGCGCTGGATGAGCTAGGCATGCGGGACCGATGCTTCCTTGCAACCAAGACCAGCATTTATGGCCAGCAGGATGGTATTCGTCAGAATGAGGCCTCTTTCGATTATTTACGTACAGGTACATTTGATCTTTTGCAGGTTCATAACCTCAAGGACACAGATGACCATCTTGAAACCCTTTATGGTCTAAAGGAAGAAGGCAAAATCCGCTACTTGGGAATTACCCATGTGCGCTCAAGACTAAACAATGAAGCAGCGGATTTTATGGAAAAATATGATCTCGACTTCATTCAGTGCCAATATAATATGTTTGACCGCTCCATTGAACAACGGGTGCTACCCGTCGCCCGGGAACGTGGAGTGGCTGTGATGATTAATGTGCCCTTTGGGCGCGGGCGTCTGTTTAGGGCGGTATCCGGAGAAACGGTTCCAGAATGGGCAAATGATTTTGGTGCGGATACTTGGGGGAAATTTTTCCTAAAATATTTGCTGGCGCATCCAGATGTGACGGTCGTAATACCGGGCACGGTCAATGATTACCATGTGATTGATAATTTGGGC
>JANQJN010000032.1 GCA_028281625.1 Emcibacteraceae bacterium
GTGGTGCCACCGATGAATGTGTGGTCGGGGGTTAATTACCCTGACATCTTATTTAGTCGATTGATGTCGTAGATAATACCATCGACACGATTTATCATATCGATTAGTTCTCTAGGAAAATTTTCGACACTCCTAAACATTCTAAAGTCATAGTAATAGTCCAACCCGTCTTCAATTGAGACAGCGTTTTTGAAATTCAAGTAAGCTTCACCTGAATACCCTTGTTGTAATTTGTAAATTCCAATACTGGCACGCGGATATCCACTTTCAGGAAAAAGCTTCTCAAGTTCATCAAGAAATTTTTCAACCTCTTTGTTCTCACCAATAGTGGCTAGTAAAAAACCGATTTGCCCAATTACTTCTTCGTCATCAATGTCTTCTGGAGCGTTAAAAAGTAACCTGGAATACTCAATTAATCTCGCGTGTTGCCCGGTAATAAAATAGTGAATGAGTAAGTCAACTTTTTCATCTGCAAATACTAAATCATTCTCAAAAGCATATTCATACTCTCGCTGCATTTTGTCAAATTGCCCAGTTATCCTGTAAAGATGCAGCAGCGCAATGCGCAGTTGATACATTTCTGGAAAGTGGTTCAGACTTTGAAGCAGAGTTTTTTCAACGTCATCCTGATCTTCCGGCTTGATGATACTTATGTTTTCTACAATATGCCCGTAGAGCATGTTAAGCGTTTTATTGTCTGGAAATTTCTCAAGTGCACTTTTTGTAAAAGTATGATGAATAGTTCCAACCGAGTAAAACCCGCCACTTCGTGTAATAAAGTTTATATAATTTATATACATTTCCGGATTGTCTGGAAATTCATCAATCGCGTCCAATATTGTACTTCTCGCACTGCTGTAGTCGGAATGATACAGATAATATCCAGAAAACTTATTGATCAACTGGGCATCTCCCGGATTGGCCGCAATTTCCTGTTTAAATAAATACTCTCCGTGCTCAAGCGTTGCGTAGCGACTATAGGACTTGGGATTGACGCCACGTCTTACTCCATCCAAAAAGTCATCATCGTTAAATGTAACCCCCATTTCCTGGACTTCTCGCAACCTTTTATAAATGTGATCCTGAGCCTTGGATTCTTTATAGGTGGGGTCGAGGTAGTAGCTTCCCTTGGGCCATTTACCCGGATAATAATCCATTTCGATTCTTGACCATGTTTGTTTGGCCATGAAGTAGTAATTATCCGCCTGATGACGGTTTTCTACCAAATCAAAATGATAGCCGTACTCTGCGAGCAATGAGGGATTATCAGGATATTTTTCTAGAAATAACTGGAAAATCTGATCCGCTTCATCAAGGTTTTCGTGAATATTGATCAACCCGCCCACTTCCTTTATCAGTGGCAGGTTGGAATTCGCTTCAGGGTTTTGCAAAATATCCCGTATAAAAAATTCCACCATGTTGGCTTCTCTGAAGAATTGCAGCGGTGCACGATCCAGTAGTTCCTGCTCGCTATAGGTGGCATAGGCTTGTTGCAGAATTTTATCAGACTGCTGATGCTGCCCGATCTTTCTCAAAAAGTCAGCATGGTAAAAATTTAAAAATCGGCTGTTTGGAAATAATTGTGAATGACGCCTCAGTAGATCACCATATTGTTCTTCGGCAAACCCAAAAGAAATGAACTTTAGCGCATTTTTATAAAAGTCATTTTCAGGGGTAAGTCCATTTTCGATCATCTGCTCAAACAATTCCAACGTTCTTTGGTCTTTGGATTTTACCACATCTAGGTAACGTGCTATCGCGACGATGTTATCCGGTTCCAGCTCATAGGCTTTTTCATAAAGTTCTTCAAAAACATAATTACCCGATCTCCAGTAAATAAAATTTGCCAGACCAATGTAATTTTCTGCATTTTCAATGTTGTCCGGGTCAACTAGTTTGAAAGCATTTTCAATTTCTCCGCGCTTAATTAAAACAACGGCGAGCGCTACGCGAGCATCAATATGCTCAGGATCAAGTTCAAGAACCTTTTGAAGTTGCGCTTCATATTCGTCATGACGATCTTCATAATATAAAAAGCCCGCGTAATCAAAATGCCGCCGTGCATTCTCGGGGACTTCGGCTATTCTTTGTGTGAAATATTTTTCTTCCCGGTCCCAACCGATACGAAACAAACGCCCGGTTTCAACATGGGCGCCAGAGACCCGCGAGAATAGTGTCCAGGTGTCATTCACCAGCCCAGCACCAAGATTCTTAGAACCGTCGTTGGTTACTATGGTCACCGCTTGTACAGCACTAACTCCACAGGAAAAAAGTAATATGACCAAAATTAAACGCATCAAACCCCCAAATGGTAAGTGATTAAAGAAATCACTATAGCTTAATTCCCGCTTCCCGCCAAAGTTTTCCAATTGAAATCAGCCGCCCCAGCAATTAAGCTCATCTTGGTAATCATTGGGGCACGGGATGTTCATCGAAAAGTTTAAGCTTAAACAAAATCCAGATCTCGAAAATATGTCGCCCGGCTGGCGGGATTTTAACCTGCTGTTTGCCGCAATTACCGCGAGCGTTTCTGCTTATATTTATTATAAGAATGAGATTGAAATCATATATCTCTATTTTCTCGTGGTCGCCGTCGCAAGCTCCGCGGCGTTTATTGCCTATTTTATTCTACGGGGTTGTCCCCACTGCGGCGAGCCGCAGGAGCTAAATGCGAAAACCATTAAGATAAACCTGTTTGGCGGCAACAAACTCACCGCGCTGCCAAATCAGTGTCCAAACTGCAAATTGCTCTACCGCAAAGGGGGGCGCCGCATGTTCCTCATCGGTGGAAACAAACTTGGCAAGCAGCGCTCCAGGAGCCGTGACCCGGCCAGGTTCTTCAGGTTCATGGGCGCTATTGGTTATGTGGGCTTTGCGATTTTTACGTTTCTCGGCGTGATCTCTGCACTGGTGCAGTTTGGTAATAATTTTGGACTTAACCGCTCGGCGGTTCTGCTCGTATCGGTCATTCTTGCCTATTTGTGTGTCCATGTGGCCTTTTTCTGGGCGGGTAGCGATGACAAAGTGAAAAATTTTCAGCGCCACTTGCTGTGCTGGGCGGTCCCGCTGTTGTTTTTTTACTTCAGCTATTATGATTATCAGACCGGGCGCCCTTCAACAGCCGAAGACACCCTTGCCATAGCCGCATTTTTATTTGGCAATTACTGTCTTCATAACATCCGCAGCGATAATCCGGATAAGGTGCGAACCCCCTTCAGCCACACCGCAGGAAAAACCTGGACATGAGTGATGCGCGGGACAGGAAAACGCATCCCGAAAACTTAAGCACGCTCTGGCTTAGTTTTAATTTCTTTATGGTTGGCGTTTTGTTTGCTGTGCTTTCCTATATTCTTTTTAATGTGGACTGGCGCTGGCAGGCATACATAACCACATTTTTTTCTCTGGGCAGCTTCATCATTCCCTTGATGATCATTTTTCGCCGCCAATGTCCCAAATGTTCGACCTCGCAGCCGTTAAGCTGGGAAAATGCGCGCCTCACGCTTTATTCAAATGATCTGCTTTTAAAACCTTACATCTGCCCTCATTGCAATCATCCTTTTAAAAAGGGTGAACGACAGCCGTTTAATTTTGATAAACAGGTCTCTGAAGGTGAAGTTTTACAGCCGGGAATACATTTTGATATCGATATTGCAAGACTGCCGCGACGGATTGCCAAAGTTGGCACCGTGATTATATCTATCATCGCCATTGGTTTATTTCTCGCCTTTGCGGTGATTAATAGCGACGACCTTAACTGGGCTGCTTTTATCATACTGGCGTTTTTATTGTTTATCCTTTTGTATCTTTATTTATGTTCAATCTGGCGTGATGCAAAAGCACTGTGGAAACGGGTGCTACGGACATTAGTAACGTTGATTTATTGCGGATCTTACTTTGCGATAGGCATTTATAGCTGGGGACAAGAGGATGGCAACATTACCAACATGGCCTTTTTTATCGGCTGCGTTTTTCTACTGTTTTATTTTCTGCATAACATTCGGCCGGATAAAATCTAATAGTCACACCCGCAATGTCGTGATTTGTTTTAACAGCTAAAATAGGGTATGCTGTTTCGGAGGTGAGTAAAGGAGTAAGTTTGAGACACATTCAATTTCTAACAATTCTTTTTGGCACCCTTACGGTGCTGTTTCTAGCGTCCAACGGCATGGATTTCTTTAAAACCGGCGGAACAAAAACCCATGCGCAGGAATTCTATGCGCCGGACCCCAATAATCCAGACGGTGCACCCATTCGCCTTACCGGGGAGCTTACATCATACGACGTTCCATTTCCGGATATGGACGGTGCCGATTATTCCAAAGACGCCATCAGCAAAGCGATCTTCAGAAACATCCGTACCGGAAGTGAATTGGTGCTCGGCCTGCTTTATGAACGACTGGCCTATCTTGAATTTAAGGATGGAAATTATCCCAAAGCACGGCTTGCCTATAATTCCGCGCTTGAATTTTATGTCGAGGGAAATCAGCGTCTGCGCGCAGCCGAATTGCTCTCTCAGCTCGCGCATCTGGAAGCGAAGCTTGAAAATTACGACCTTGCCCGCGAGCATTATGAAAATGCTGCCAAACTTTACGCTCTTCTCAATGAACCTGTCCGCTCGGACTATAGTCAGAAGATCGCGGATCGACTTCCTACGATATAATAGATAGCACAGAGATTTTAAATTGGTTCCGGTATGCTTCGCATCCCATGGTTCCGAAGGGGACGGAGCTTGTCGACGACAACCGAGCTCAAGGCTGCCCCATTAAGCTTCCCGAGGAGGGAAGCGCCCACGGCACCCCTTTGAATTCTTGGGAGAGGAGCTCAAGTATCGCACGGGTGCAGTCTTGAACCCGGTCCATGGAACAATTCCTGTGTTCCGGGACCTATTTTTTGGAGCGGTAGTTCCCGCCATCAAACAAAATGTACGCCTGATCTCACAGCTCCCTCACATTTTGTTTATTATTCGTGCGCGAACGTGAATTGTAGTTGATCAAGAAAAGGCGCATAAAGGTTGCGAGCCCCGGCGATCTAACAGGCGAATTTAATCCGTTCTCACCCCTGCCCGTTTTCCCCCGCCGGGGTTTTTTATTTCACCGCAGTACCATACGCATAGGCTTCCACGGTGACCGCCATATCACCAAGTCCTTTGGAAACACTTGATGTATCAATCCGCACGTTATAGACGGCTGTGGCACCTTGCGCGCGCGCCTGTTCCTTGAGCCGGAGCACCGCTTCGCGTTTGGATCTTTTGGCCAGTGTTTCATAGGATCTGATCCGACCACCAAAGATTCGGCGAAAGGCGGCAAAGATGCTTTTTAAATAATCATGGGAAATAACCACAAAGCCGCTGACAAAAGGCTGATCGACCGCCCGCGCATCTTCGGGAAGTATTTTTGCGCTATACACCTTTATATCCGCAAGTTCCGCTTCACGCTTCGCGATGGAGGCAAAATGTCGCTTCTCGGCCAGTGTTCCAAACACGGTACCCAAAAAAAGACAGACAAAAAACCAGATGATGTTCCAGTAATTAAAAATAAAATCCATTAGTAACTATCCTCAACCCTCACCGCGGTGCCATATGCAAAAAGCTCAGCGGCACCTTGTGTCACCGATGTGGTTGAAAAGCGTACATTGACAACTGCATTGGCGCCTTTGGCCTGCGCATCCTCAATCATCCGCGCTGTTGCTTCTCCGCGGGCATCTTCAAGCAGTTCCGTATAGCCCTTGAGTTCACCGCCAACGATGTTTTTAAGCCCGGCCATAATGTCCCGGCCCACATGTTTGGCACGTACGGTGCTGCCCTGCACCAAGCCTAGTTGCTCGACGATTTTTTTGCCCGCAAGTGTTTCGGTATTGCTAAGTATCATGTTTGGCATCCCTTACTTTCGTGTTTATTATTAAATACTTATATGATGATTGTTTCAGCGGCTTACAAGTGCCGCCTCGGCCTTCTTAAGTCCTTCAATGATCCGCCGCATTTGCACCGCTTCGTCAATCCCGCGAATTTTGGGAATCCCCCGAGCATTGCGGCTATCATAATAGGGAAGATCATTTTCATAGGACTGGATCACGCTGTCATCAATCTCCAGAGCCTGAATAAAAGCCGCTATTGCCTCTTCCTCGCGCAGTTGATTGAGCAGAAAAAGTCCGTAATGGGCAAGAATGTGATCATAATCACAAAATTTGCTGACAATTTCTTCAAAAGTTTCGGACACCATTTCGTGCTCATAGGAATAAGCAAGCCACTTGGTTATATCATACATAGCGTCGTACATGCTGATGCCTTTGAAATTGATAAATCTACCCACATATTTGTTGAACAAATCAAGCTCATTTTGCTCATACAGATGCTCGAGATAAGCCAGCTTGAAGTCGTTTTCAATTTCTTCTAGCTCAAAGGCCTCCGCAAGCACCACCCCCCGCTTTTTAACCTGTCCGGTTTTTTTAAAGAGTTCGCTTAAGGTTTCCAGATAATCAAGACGTTCCGGGCGCTGCTTAATCAGCGTACGCAGTTTCTTTTCAAGATAATCCGCATCAGATCGCAGGACCATATCCGTATAATTGATCATATAATGGGTGAAATTGTCGGCAAAAAAGGGGAACTTTTCGGTCGCTTCACGATAAAGGCCAATGATCTGATCAGCCCTGGGGATATCATCCCGGGACTCCCTATCCACAAGATAATCAATATAAGTGCCATACACCCGGGATTCGTCCGTAAAGCGCTTCATTGCCTGTTTGTGGATTTCTTCGGCCTTTAGAAACATTCGATGGTATTTGTAAAAATCAATGAAGCTTTCGTAAGTCTTGAATGTGGTATCCACTTCGCCGAGCTTTTTGACAAATAAAGGCTCTCCCCGCTCGAAAGAAAGACTGGTGTAATAATAGGGCTCGGGATCGCCATTGACCGCGCGCATAAAAAGTTCTGTGGAAACAGTTTCTTTCACGGCGGTAATTCGGTCATGGATCTTAGCAGCAATCTTCTTAAGTTCATCTTTGTTCCGTTCAATGCCCCGAAAAACACCAATATTTCGGTAGGTATTGGATAACATTGAATCACTGTTGAGAATCGCATACCTGTAAAATTTCTCAGCATCTTGCTGGCGACCAAGCTGATCAAGCAAATATCCGTAGTCCACATATATTCGCGCCGTATGGCTTCGCATTTTGCGAATATTACCTTCATTCAGATTTTCAATATCGATCCCCATTTTTTTAAAAAAGGCGTGGTATATACGCTCCTTGGATTCAAGGTCTGTTGCTCTCATCAGCATATGAGCAGTACTATGTATGTAGGTGATGTTGTTGCCGCCAGTTGTAAGAAGTGAATCGAGCTCATAGGTAAACACGTTTGCCAGTTCATTTCGAAGCGTAAAGCTGGAGTTACGCCTTCGTAACAGCGGGTCCCCTCCACCATTTAAGTTCACCTGCTGCAAATAATCCACCGCTTCACTTTTTCGACCCTGCGCCAGATAATGATCGGCGAGGAAAACTTTATGGCCAACATAATCTTCATTGATGGAAATGACCTTGAGCAAAATTCTTTCATAATCTTCCGACGTGACATTTTTTGCAAAGTAATGGAGGATGTCGCTAAAAGTATGACTATCCGTTTTATAGCCAAGGTCAATAGCCCTAAAGATCAATTCTTCATATAGTTTGATATCCTCATCCCGGATGCTGGCACCATAGCGGATAAGCGCATTCATATTGTCCGGATCCATTTCATGGGCTCTTTTCAATAGATAAGAATAATCGGGCCGACCAATATCATCATAGCGAACGGCTGCGCGGTGCATATCAAGCACATCCTGCGCCGTTACCGGAACTTCTTCTGCGCCCTCTACTTTGCGTGCCCTTTTTAGAAAATATAGGGCGCGCTGCAGGTTGCCACGATCAAGGTAAATTCGAAATTTTCCGTAATATCCCCGGCTGAAGTCGGGCCGCTTGGTCAGAAGAATATCGAGCTGCTCTTCAAGTAGATCAAACTCTTTTTTAAAATTCAGAAACGCGGCATAAGCATAACGAAGCTCAAAATTGTCAGGATCCTGAAGTACCCAGGTGTGGAAATATTCCACATCGGGTACTTCCCAGATAAAATGCCTAACACCATCTCCACCGGTTACGGTAATAGGAAACTGCCTCGCATCCTGCAGTGGCCTTTCCTCAAAACCAGCCTGCTGCGCAAAGCAAGATGCGCCGAAAAGAACGAACAGAAGCAAAGCTAAAATTGATTTCATTTTTTACCCCCGTTTGAAATCACATTCACTAGTCCCATCAGTAGACTATATCAATCGCTAAAGCGCAAGACTGCACCTTAAAAAAATCCGCCCCGCCGTGGTGGCGGAGTTGATCGGGTTACCTGTGACCATAATTTTTAAGGAAAACTTATTTCTTCTTTGGCTCAATGATCATTTCGCCGTCTTCGTTATAGCGGATCATGCCGGCATCAAGACGCGCTTCATTTTTCGCTTTGTCTTTTGCCTTCTGACTGTGAGGATCAACGAAGTCGTGGTTTTCAAATGATTGCCTGATTTTGTGATTGCGCACGATTTTATCGCACTTGGTCACGAAGCCCTTGGCGGCGTCATTGACATGATTAAATTCCTGTACTTTTTTCTTATAGCTATCCACAACTTCAGGGGCCTTGGCAAAAGTTGACTTGTTGGACTGGAAATCCTTGATCTCATCAGCGGTAAAAAGCTCTGGCTGCTCTTTCATCATCTTTTCTGTTTCCGCCATGCCACGCTCAGCGAATTTGAGCAAAATATCCATCATCTCGTCGCCAACGGCCGGATCATCAACATCGGTTTTGCTTGCTGCCAGTTTTATTGATTGCTTCTTTACCATACCTACCTAAACTTCCTTTTTCATTACCAACTCACCATCGGGCGAATAGGAAAATACCTTTGCCTGATCAAGTACTTTTTTAATTTCGCCTTTGGCCTGGTCGTCACCAGCAGCGACAATATCTTCACATTTTTTCAGGATTGAAAGCATCTTTTTATAAAGCGCATCATATTCGGTCGCCTTGGACTTGTAGCTATCAATCAAATAGGGCGCCTGCTCAAGCATATTTTTATTCTGCTCGAAGGCGCGCCTTTCTTCCGGCGAAAAAAGGTCCGGCTGTTCCAGCATGGAAATTTCCGCATGCTCCATCCCTGCTTTGGCATAGTGAAGCAGCATATCCAGAGTATCATCGTCTCCAGGTGTCTTTTTTGCAGTATTTTTGCGTCCGAAGATAACAGGTTTCCTTGCCCTGCCCTTTTGTAAAACCACGTTAAACGTTCCTTAAATTCAATCCGCGTTCCACTCTACGGTGAAAGTGTTAGAAAAAAGTAAATATAAACTTAAATCAAATTTATTTCGAGAAGTTTAAATAAGGGGTGGCTAATTAGCCATTTGTCATAATGACTCTGGGCGTTCATCCTTCCGCCGCATCGCTGGGGATTTCAAAATTAAAGTCACGCTGGGTGCCGTCCGCAAGGATGGTTAGGGTGATTTTATTACCGCCCTGCTCAAGATCCGCAATCATCATCTGTGCGTGATCACTGTCTGTGACCTTGACCCCATTTACCGCAACCACCACACTGCCGGGCATAATGTCAGCGAGAAACGCCTGATCTTGGTCGTCTCCGCCTCCGTCTTTGCGATCTGTACCGTGGTCAACCGCGCTTGGTCCGCCGCCTTGTCTTG
>JANQJN010000123.1 GCA_028281625.1 Emcibacteraceae bacterium
TTTCAAAATAATATCAAAATGGGACTTAGTATTGCTCCGAACAGTCCAGCTGTTCTTGCCGATAGTGGTGTTTATCTTTGTTTGATGGGCGAAATTGACCAGGGTTTGTCACTTGTTAAAAAAGCCATGGCCCTTAATCCGCAGCATCCCAATTGGTGTGGATTTGCACTTTTTCACAATCATTTCCTAAAGGGAAATTTTGAAGAGGCAAGCAAATACATCAGCACTATTGAAACGCCGGACTGGTTCTGGCCCTATGCGCTACAAGCGATTATTTTTGCAAAACTTGGCAATCAAGAAGCACTTAACAAGGCCCGCGACAATGTCTTAAGACTATATCCAGGTTTTGCAAAGAATGTTGAAACAGAGTGCTTCAAATGGTTCCAGCGCGAAACAGATAGAAAATACTATCTGGAAGGCTTCAAGAAAGCGAACCTGACGACCAACTAGCCTTCGTCAATAATTCCACAAGCATAAAAAACCCAGGAACGCTTAAGAGCCGCTTTGGCGTTTACTTCCATCGTTTGCTTTATTTTCTCGCTATATTCAAGACAGTCGGCAACCGCATAATCATCACCGAAGTTTTGATCAGAAAAATGAGCCACAATATTGGTTGATCCGCTGTCATATTGTTCCTGAGAAATCGACCAAACACGACCAAGGGACGCCAATATTCTGATTTCATTTCTGCGCTGCTCCACATTTAGCGGCATAAAATCAGCGTTGATCTGTTCTTCTGACCCTACAAGAAGGACAATACGCGGCGCAGAAAGTAACCGTTCGTTATTACTTTTCGTATAAAAATAGCTACCGGTATAAACAGCGAGGACAAAAGCCACAAAACCGATGACTGCAATCTTGGATTTCGTATTATTTTCCATAGGGAGCTTATACACTTAATCCGCTTTTAAGGTCTAGCATTTACGGCAAAAAAAGTTCTGAAAACTTGATATATCGCCGTAAGTTAACTACAAAGAAAACTATATTATAATTAAAGACGAATAGTATATGAAATATAATGAAATAACCAAGCAACTAACCGCCTCACCAAAGATATGGTTGGTTACAGGTGTTGCCGGATTTATCGGCTCAAACCTGCTTGAAACACTACTGCTACTTGATCAAACTGTCGTCGGCCTTGATAATTTCGCCACCGGGCATCAGCATAACCTTGATGCAGTGCAAGATATCGTCAGTGAGGAGCAATGGGCGCGCTTTAAATTTATTGAAGGTGACATTTGTGACTATGCAACATGCGAAGACGCTATCGCAGGTGTCGATTATATTTTACATCAGGCGGCACTTGGCTCCGTACCACGCTCTATTGCTGATCCGGTCAGAACAAATGCTGCCAACATAAGCGGATTTATCAATATGATTACTGCCGCCAAAGATGCGGGTGTTAAAAGTTTCGTCTACGCAGCATCAAGCTCCACATATGGCGATCATCCTGACCTTCCTAAAGTGGAAGATAAAATCGGAAACCCGCTGTCCCCTTACGCGGTGACCAAATATGTAAACGAACTCTATGCGGATGTTTTTGACCGAACCTATGATTTCCAATCCGTGGGACTTCGTTATTTTAATGTATTCGGTCCTCGTCAGGATCCTGAAGGTGCTTATGCGGCCGTAATCCCCAAATGGGTTGCTGCCGTAAAGGCGGGTAACACCGTCTATATTAATGGTGATGGCAAAACAAGCCGCGATTTTTGCTACATCGAAAATGTGGTTCAGATCAATATCCTTGCTGCAACTAGCGAAAATCTGGAAAAAAGTGAAGTCTTTAATGTGGCTGTGGGCGGTCAAACATCCCTCAATGAGCTTATTGAGTTGATCAAAGACAATTTGCGCATGAACAGCTTTACAGATATTCAGTACCGCGATTTTCGGACGGGTGATGTAAGACATTCAAAAGCATCTATCGAAAAAGCGATTTCTCAACTTGGCTATGATCCTCAGTACACGATGAATGAGGGTCTGAGGAAAATGCTCTCATAAGCAGTGATACCATGGAAACAAACGACGAAGAGATAAAAAGAACCAGTGAAATCGAAGAATTCACCAATCTTTATATTATCCACCCCATCAGCGCATGGCTTGTGCCACAATTTATCAGGCTGAACATCACCCCAAATATGGTGTCTTCATTTGGTATGTTATGTGGCCTTCTGGCCGGGGTTTGCTACTATAATTATCAAACGCCAGTATTTGCGGCGCTTGGATTCGCACTCATGTTCATGTGGCACGTATTTGACGGTGCAGATGGGCAGCTTGCGCGTGCAACACAGAATTTTTCTGAAATTGGTAAAGTCATTGATGGGGTCTGCGATTATGTCACTTTTATCAGTGTTTATGTGGGACTTTCGCTCGCTCTGGTCCCCGTTATGGGTAACCAAGTCTGGTATATATCCATCTTCGCAGGCCTTTGCCATGCCGTGCAATCAGGTGCTTACGAGCTGCAGCGTAGTGAGTATGATTTTTGGGGGAAAGCCAAGGAAAATGCGGACTTACCAAGTATCAGCGCCATGATTGAAGAAGGAAAAACACGCGGCCCACTGGGCCAGATTGCAAACCAACTACATATTGGCTATATCAGAATGCAATACTCTTTTAGTGGGGTTGACCATACTTTTCGCCGTTCGCTTAAGGAAGTATTGAGCCTAGCCCCTGAAAAAGAGCAGGAAATCCGCGCCCTTTACCGCGAGCTCTATTCACCTGCGGTTAATAGTTGGTCCATACAATGTGCCAATTATCGTACTTTTGCCATATTTTTGGCGTCAATTATTGGTGAGCCTGTATATTACTTTGTGTTTGAAATAGTTGTTCTCAATATCGCGCTAATTTATCTGGTTCAAAAACAAAAGTTACTGAATAATTTATTCACCCTGAGGTTAAAGGAAATCGTGTAAAAAAGGGTGACTATAGGAAAGTTGTTGATGCGCCTGATACCCTTTTTGTTTTCCATTGCTGCAGTTTGTTTGATAGCGGTTACACCGGTATCGGCCCAGTCTCCCGTCACAACCAAACCAGCGCTATTGGACGATGGCGACTATACTGAATATTGGGAACAGTATTTTTATCTAAGCGACGGATCCCTTATAACAAGCCAGTTTCTTGCTGCTAATTTCCCATGGCCGGTGGGAAAAGAGCACGGCGTTATGCTGGGTACATTGGTGACACCGAAAGGTGAACTTTATGTCATCAAAAACGGTCGTGACCTGGGCGAATGGGGCTTTAGCGAAGATGCAATGGATATCTTTATTCACACGCACCGCCTGAAGCAGCAAAACGGTGGCTATTCTGTACATTTGGAAAACACAATGGGAATTGCGGATATCGAGCTTACCTCACCTTTTGGCACGTTCGATCATCAGAAGTTCTCTAGTGAAGACGGATATGTTGAAGCATCCTTTTATGCTCCATACATGACCGGGCATGGCAATTGGCAGTTGGGACCGGAAGCTGGATTTAACCCGGCTGGCCCCGTCCACAATGCGGATCATGCCACCGGATTTGGAATTCATGTTGTTATGACTGATAAAGTGGACAAGCTCATTAACAGTTGGACCCGGGTTGTTGGGGTAAGTGAACAAGAGGTGAAGCCTTTTCTGTCGGCAATTGTGCACGAAGGTGACAGCGAAGACGTCATTTTTAAACTATTGGGGGATGGCGTGATCATCGATGAATTTAGTGATGTGGACATTGAATATGACCGAATGACCAAGGAAAAAGATGCGAGCTATCCTAAAAGAATCAAGATTTCCGCCAAAGGCAATAACGGTGAAATTTCCGGTACAATCGATTACGCGAGCAAATTTTCTCATTTTAATCTGAACGATCACCTTAACTTTTTTGAAAAGTCATTTGCACAGTCCAATCCTGTTGTGACAAATTTTCGCTATCTTGCCGACTATGATCTGGTGTATAAAACAGCCGAAGGTGAAACTCGCCTTACAGGTAAGGCACTCAGTGAATATGTTGATGTCCAGCCTGCTAAGAAGGCGCCCGCCAAGAAACGGCGTCGCAACAGAAGATAAAAACGCTAGAAAATAACGCATGTCATCAACTGACGAAAATGCAGAATGTAAGGCCGCGACCACGGCCAAAGATAATAAGGATATCGCCAAAGGGGCTGGGGCGAATTTTTTTGGATTTATTTTGCGTCTTGGATCGCGCCTTCCCTTCCTCATTTTTGCTGTTGCACTGTTCGGACCAGAACTTTACGGGCGTTACAACTATACCATCACGACTATTGAACTTTGTGCCGCTTTCGCCACCTTTGGCTTCAAGCGGTCCCTGTTCAAATTTATTCACGACGATGAATTTGCGGAAAAATACTCTATCGAGCAGGTAATGGTCTCGGCCTTATGCTGTTCACTGCTTGTAGGAGCTATATTCACCGGACTAATTATCTTAAGCGCAACCACGCTGGCTGCGATATTTGATTATCCTGAAATGGTTACGGGCCTGACGTCACTTGCTCCGATGGTAATGATTATTGCCGCCCTGGACGTTATACTCGCCGGCACGAGGGCCACGCGCAAAATGCGTTATGAAGTGGTCTCTCGCAGTATTGTTGAGCCTTATATACTGCTGATCGCCATGCTTGGCCTATTTTATCTGGGGTTTGATAATTACGGTCTATTGATGGCGTATGCGATTGCGCTCATAGCTGCGCTTATATACGCCATATGGGGATTTTGCCATCTCTATTCTTTTGAACGTACCACTCGCGCCAGACCAAGTCTTACGCTTATGAGGAAGCTGTGGAAATTTTCAGGACCAACAGCCTTTCATGACCTTGCTCTGCTCTTTTTCATGCGGATGGACATATTCACCGTTAAATTCTTCTTCTCTGAAGCGATACTCGGAGTCTACACAATCGCCCAGCAATTCGCCACGTCGGTTGAAAAAATTTACCAAAGCTTTTATCCCATCCTTTCGCCCGTCATGGCGAAAAATCTGGTAGAGAAAGACTTTGAAACTGTCGAAAAGCAAATGATTATGGTGTCACGCTGGATTTTGATGATCCAGTCTGTATTGGTGATCTTATGTGTATTTTACGGCGCGGAAATATTCAGTGCACTACTTGACGACACTGAATCTCTGGGTGTGCTTTCCATGGTGCTCACAGGAACCATCATCCTCTTTTTTCTTATGCTGGGGGAAACAATCAACGGTGGTTTTGGCATGGCAGACTTACCGATAATCTACCGCTCTCCCCTGTTTAATCCGATCATTTCACTGGTCATGATCCCGGTATATGTTTTGCTGGCATTCTTGTTTACGCAAGTTTTCGATCAAGGGCCAATTGGGGTCGCCATGGCGCTTTGCAGCACGTATTTCATTATGAATTTGGTGCGCGTCATAACTATCAATAAACTTTATGGCATTAACATGCTGAAATTCGATGTGTTCAGGGTAATTATTGCAAGCGTTGTAGCCGCTGGTCTCTTTTGGGGACTTACAGAATATAGTCCCATGAATTTAACAAGCGGCTGGGGTATGCTTCCGGGAATTCTGACGCTCTTCATAATTTACGGAATTTCACTTTGGATGATTGCCATAAAGCAATCAGATGCCAGAAGGTTTAAAGCAAAATTCCTTTCAAAATAGTGTTTTAAATGAGCACCAACATTTGCTAAGTTCAAATATATAAAAAGAAAAGGGTGAAAAATTGAACGACAAGCCATCAGAAGAAGAAGCAAAATCCAAACTTCTGGAATATCGAAACAGCATTGATAACATCGATGCTGCCGTCATTAGTATGCTTGCAGAGCGTTTTAAAATCACCCAGAAAGTCGGCGTATATAAAGCTCAGCATAATCTTCCGCCATCAGACAAGGCGCGCGAAAGTGAGCAGATAGCAAGACTTCGCAAACTATCCGAAGAAGCGCAGCTTGATCCTGATTTTTCAGAAAAATTTTTGGACTTTATTATTGAAGAAGTGATTCACCACCACAAAAAAATTCGTGGTGGTGAAGAATAAATATTAAAGCCTACCCTCGTTGACATAAACAATCGCTTTGCCGTACGCCATCGGATCATCCACATCAAGCCACAAACGACCCTTGATATCAAAGGTACGTGCCTTGTCGCGCGCACCAAGAACATTCATCGCACCGGTAATGCTCTCATCGCCTTCACGCGCACTTTGTTCGAGCGCATCGAACATGGCACTTGTGCAATAGAAAATCCCGGTATCAAAAGCGTTATAATCACGAATAATTTTACCAATATTATTGATCTGACGGGATGTACAGTTCACACGTGTCACGTCTTCAAGATCGATAACAGGATTTTCAATATTATAATCAACGCAAAGGGTGACCGTACCATCTTCGTGATCAGCAGAAATCAGATCCTTGATGATTTCCGGGTCAAACAAATGATCACACATTGTCAGAACGAACGGCCCATCGATCGCATCTTTAGCTGCGTAAACAGAAAGTCCATTTGGGCGCTGCCATTCATCGTTTATGATATGCGAGATCAAAATATTTTCGCGTTCCGCCAGCTCATCCAAAAATGAGCGCACTTTGGTGCCACGATAGCCGGTGACCACATAAATGTCATCAATACCGCCTTTACGAGCGTTCGTGATCACCCTTTCAATGATCGGCACGCCACCGATTTCAATCAGCGGCTTGCTTTCACCATGTTCTCTCATTCTGCTGCCCTGACCGGCAGCTACGATCAGACCTTTCATTCGGCGGCACTCGTTGCTTCAACACGTGAACGAATAAATTCTTCGGTCATGTCGTAAGCCTGATCATCGGTGAATTGTACTGGTGGATGCTTACAGAAATAAGCGGAAGCCGCAGATAGAATGCCACCTTCGTTGTTCATAAGCGCCAGTTTACAGCAACGGATCATATCAATCGCCACGCCTGCTGAGTTCGGGCTATCTTCCACAGAAAGACGCATTTCAAGATTCATTGGAACACCGCCGAACAGGTCGCCCTCCATACGTAGGAAACAAACTTTGTTATCGTTCTGCCATGGAATATAATCACTTGGTCCAACGTGGATGTTTTCATCATCAAGACGCTCACCGGCAACAGACTGAACCGCTTCGGTTTTTGAAATTTTCTTGGATTTCAGACGGTCCTGATTTTTCATATTGAGGAAGTCGGTGTTACCACCGGTGTTCAGCTGGTACGTGCGATCAAGCACAACACCGCGCTTTGCAAAAAGGTCTGTCAGTGTTCTGTGGGTGATGGTAGCACCAAGTTGTGCCTTAATATCATCGCCAATGATCGGAAGGTTCGCATCCTCAAACTTTTTCGCCCACTCAGGGTTAGACGCAATAAACACAGGCATGTTGTTGATATAAGCGATACCCGCCTCAAGCGCACATTCCGCATAGAACTTTGCGGCTTCTTCAGAACCAACAGGCATATAGTTGGTCAGAATCTCTGCACCACTTTCCTTTAATTCACGCACCACATCTTCTTTGGTTGCTGAAGGTGTACCGTCAAGAACGAACGTGCGGTTCTCGTCATAATCTTCCATATGCTCTGATACACCATCAAGGATGTTACCCATTTTTACAATAGTGCCGCTTTTTGGCAGATCGTTGTGAAAGACGGTTGTGCAATTTGGTTTTTCAAAGATGGCATCATTAACGTCTTTACCAACTTTACGGGCGTCCACATCAAAGGCCGCAACCACTTCAATATCGCATGGACGGAAGCCAGCAACATCCCAGTGCATAAGACCCGGGACGATTTTATCATTCCCTACACGCTCAGGCGTATAATAGTAAATTCCCTGGATAAGTGAGCTTGCGCAGTTACCGATACCTGCAATGGCAATTTTGATTTTTGACATTTATATTTTACCTTTTGTCTAAAGCTTTAATACTTAAGGCTTTTTTCATTACGCAAAAGCCCATTTTCAACCCTCGGCTTATACCCTATATGACACTATTATGACAAGCGTTTAACTGTTACATGCGTTCGGGTTTTTAGCCCAATATATTTTCCAACTTGGAACTGCCACATTTTTGCTTTATAGGAATGGTGTGTTTAATCAATTATTACTAATTTTTTGGAGTTTTTAATGCCATTTACGATTAACAATTTCGGTAAGATGATTGCAATTTCCGCAGCTGGACTTTTTGTTATGTCATGTTCCGACCAATCCACTGAGCAACAGGTAGAAGACGTTGCCGCCGAAACAACAGAAACAATGGAGCAAGAAGTGACAACCACTGCAGCAGATATGATGGAAACCGCAAGCGGTCTTAAGTATGAAGTGATAAAAGAAGGAACTGGTGCAAGCCCAACAGCAACCGACATGGTTACAGTTCATTATGAAGGCACTCTTCTTGACGGCACCAAATTCGATAGCAGCTATGACCGCGGCCAGCCAGCTGAGTTTCCGCTTAACCGCGTAATTCCAGGATGGACAGAAGGTGTGCAGCTTATGAAAGAAGGCGCCACATACAAGTTCCTGATCCCATCCGATCTTGCTTATGGCCCAACTGGAACTCCTGGTGGTCCGATCGGTCCTAATGAGGACCTGATTTTCACAGTTGAACTTATTCGCGTGAACTAATAAATATGCGCCTGTGGCTACTTGTTGGTTCTGGGTCCGCTTTTTTGGCGGTATTGATCGGAGCTATGGGCGCACACGCACTTGAGCCCCTCATGAGTGAAGAGGGCCTTGAGAATTTCAAAACTGCCAACAGTTACCATATGTGGCACAGTATCGCCTTGCTCATTGTAGGCGTATTGTTGAACCAGGAAATCGGCAGCAAGAAACTTCTTTCCCTGAGTGGTTGCGCACTACTCGGTGGCATTCTGCTTTTTTCCGGCAATCTTTATATTCTATCAGTTTTTGGAAATATTCCGGCCCATTTGCTAATTCCAGTGGGCGGTACATTTTTTCTGATTGGTTGGCTGTTACTATTCACAGCCATTTGGAAGAAAAAATATTAGGTGGTCCCGATTGGCTTTATGCACAAATTGTGAGGGGAGTGTTTATACAGAATAAACCGGGACCACCTAAACTCAGTTAATACTCAACTCAATAACAACTACTCAAACTTACTCTCAAAAAAATTCCTATGTGCGACTGTTAACGATCTTCCAGTCACCGTCTGGCTGACGGCAGGCTCTGCCATATGCGGTTTCAGTTTCACCGCCGATCGTCACTGTTTGCTGATATTCGCGGCAATACTGGCCTTGCTCGTTCTGCGACGCTGGCTGCGGCACATAACTACCTGAATTACCTGTATCCGGGTTATACCAAGTGGACGCCTGACCAGAAGGATAACTTTCAAGTGCCACATGCTGGGCTTGATACATGCGCTCGCGGTCTCTTTCGTCTGCGGCGCGGCCAATGCTGTTACCAATGATACCGCCGGCAAGGGCACCAATGATAATACCATTACCTGTACCACCACGACCGTTATCGGAAATAGCGGATCCAACCATTGCACCGCCCAACGTACCCATGAATGTACCGAAGCCTTCTTTCTCACCCATTTGACAGGCGGAAAGTGTAAATGTCATTAAAATAATTGTGGCTACTTTTTTCATAATATGTCCTCACGTACTGTTTCAATGAACACATATTAGCAACACCAAAATGAATGAATTCTGAACGATGGGTTCAGCTAATGATAATTTTTGGTTCATAAAACTAAACCGATGGTAGTTTTAGTGAAACAAACAACCCATCCGAGGTAGTAATTCGATCATTATCGCCCAAAGTGATCTCTCCGCCGTACAGGCCCGACAAATCCTTAACAATGGAGAGACCTAGGCCAGATCCTGGTTTTTTTTCATCAAGGCGTTGCCCACGTGCGAAAACCGCTTCGCGCGCTTCTTTTTCAATGCCAGGACCATCATCGCGAATTTCTATTTTAAGCCAGTTATCCTGCTTGAAACACTCCACTGTCACAAGACTGTTCGCCCATTTGGCAGCATTTTCCATCAGGTTACCCACCATTTCTTCAAAGTCATTGAGATCCCCTTTGAACACCAAATTTTGATCATTGGCGATGACTTCAATATTTTTGTCCTCATGTATTTTATTGAGCGCACGGGCAATATTATTGAGCGATGGGACAATAGAGCTATGGCCACTCAGTGCTTTGGTGTTTGCGGATACACGCGCCCGTTTAAGATAATGCTCAACATACTTGTGCATATTCTCAGTTTGTTTTGCCACCGTTACTGACATTGGTCCGTCATTCATCCGCGCTTCGTTTCGAAGGACCGCAATGGGCGTCTTCAGTGCATGAGCAAGATTACCCACCTGTGTTCGTGAGCGGACGACAATTTCATTGTTATGGTCAAGAAGAGCATTAAGCTCGTTTGCCAATGGTTGAATTTCTTTTGGAAAGTCCGTTGGCAAATAATCTGCTTCACCGGTTCTGACCTTTCCGAGTGATTCTTTAATATGACCGAGCGGCTTTAGCCCTAGGAAAACCTGCAGGAGTGACGCAGCAATCAATCCAACGCCAAGTACACTTAAGCCTACAAGAAGAATATTATCAAAGCGTACCGCCTGGACCTCAATCTCGCTCGTATCAACGGCAACAGAAAAGAAGTAGATAATATCGCTCTCCGGAATTGTGATGGCCCGCTCAAGAAGTCTTAATTCCTGATCTTCCGGGCCCACCGTATAGCCATAATTTACCGCGCCCACCTCAGCATCGAAATTCACATCAAGCACCACATCCCAAAGAGACCGGGACGTGAATGGCGCCATTCCTTCAGCCGAAATCTGCCAATACCAGCCAGAATAGGGCTGATCAAACCTTGGATCGGCCATGGGGCGAGCCAGATCAACTTCCGTAGCGCTGACGTTTGAACTTACCCCAATCAGATTGTCCATCAGACTGCTTAAACGCTGATCAAAATTTCGCTCGAGTGAATCACGAAAAGCAAGCGAAAGAAGATAACCCGCAACAATCAACGTGAGCGCTGTCCAGATCACCGAAATAGAAACAAGCCGTACCCATAACGGCCTTTTTCCTGCATTCACATTTTGATTTTCATCAGTCTGCTGCAAGTTGGTACCCCAGACCCCTTATGGTTTTAATAATATCAATGCCGATCTTTTTACGGATCCTGGTGACAAAAACTTCAATTGTATTGGAATCGCGATCAAAGTCCTGATCATAAATATGCTCTGTAAGTTCAGTTCTGGAAATCACTTTGTTCGGGTGATGCATCATATAGGATAGAAGTTTATATTCCTGAGCAGTAAGCTTTATGGGAACACCGTCCACTGTTACTTTTGAAGATGCACTATTAAGCGTTAGCCCCTTAATGGTGAGCTCCGCAGAGCTTTGTCCGGCTGCGCGGCGGATTAGCGCTCTAATTCTCGCCACTACTTCTTCTATTTGAAACGGTTTGGGAACATAATCATCCGCACCGGCATCAAGGCCCGCCACTTTTTCCGACCAGCTGTCTCTCGCGGTTAAAATAAGGACCGGTGTATCCACCCCTTCCTCGCGCCATTTTTTAAGAATGCTGATTCCGTCCATTACTGGCAAACCTAGATCTAAAATGATCGCATCATAACTTTCCGTTTCACCCAGAAAATGCGCATCCTCGCCATTAAGTGATGCGTCCACGGCATAGCCAGCGTCTTCCAGAAAGCTTTTTAGCTGGCGGGAAAGGTCTGGGTCATCTTCTGCAAGCAATAGTCTCATTTAACTTTATTCCTTTACATCAACAATTTCTGCGCTTTTTGCGTCAAATCTAACAGACAGTAATTTTCCAGCATCGGTGAGCACGCGAACATCAAAAAGGTCATTAAGTCCTTCGCGCCTTGCTCTTAACAAGCGTACATCAACGATTTTACTATCCGGATACATTTCGCGAATTGTGTTTCTGATATCGCTAAGGGGTACATATTCACCACTACGTATTCGATCTTGTAATTGATTACGGATAAGTGGATCCGGAATTCGCATCCGGTTTTGGGGAGGAACCGCACGCAATGCTTCTTGTCCAGGCACCTCTCTTGGTACCTGTCCTAGACTTGCTTCTGGAAACAGAGAAAAAGACACCAAAAGCACGCATATAAAACAAGCGATTCTATTCATGAGCAAATAGTAGGAAATTCCGTCTTAATATAGGATGAATAAGACTCTTTCGACTTACAAACATCAATTGGCCATTACTTCTCCGTCGGTGTAACCCCAAGTCGTTCCTGAATGGCTGTGTTGGTTGTGGTATATCCCGTAGCCATTTTCCGATCCGGAAAGGCGTATTTAAAGGCAGCATGGCACATAACGGCTGCCTCATAAAAGCCCGTCAGGATTAATTTAATCTTGCTGGGATAACTGCAAACGTCGCCTATTGAATATATTCCTTCCACATCGGTGGCAAAAGTAGTCATATCAACCTGAATATGTTTGCGGTCAAGGTTTAGTCCCCACTCAGCAATTGGTCCCAAGCTGATTTTAAGGCCCATGAAAGGAAGCAGATATTCGCAGTCGACTTCAACAAATTCACCGTCAGTGGTTTCGACACCTACACTGGAAAGCTGTCCATCAGATCCGTTTAACTGCTTAACGTTGCCCATTACAAAATCCACTTTACCTTCGGCGACCAATTGCTTGAATTGTGCTTCCGTATCGGGAGCGGCTCTGAACCCCTCACGGCGGTGAACAAGAGTTAGTTTTTTTGCCAGTGGCTGAAGGCTAAGCACCCAATCAAGGGCGCTGTCACCACCACCAACAATGACAAGCTCCTTGCCTTCATATTTCGCCATTTTATGCACAGCATAATCGATTGATTTTTCTTCATATATTTCCAAATCAGGATATCTTGGTTTTTTGGGAACAAAGCTACCGGCGCCGGCGGCAATCACAATAATTGGCGCCTCGATCACTTCATCACGACTTGTTGTAAGCCGCCAATGATTATTGTCCATCCGCTCCAAATCCCGCGCCTGCTGATTAAGATGAAAAACGGCGTCGAAAGGGCTGATTTGCTGCATCAGATCATCCACAAGTTGCTGACCTGTCACCATTGGTCTTGCTGGAATATCATAGATTGGTTTTTCAGGATATAATTCAGTGCATTGTCCACCGGGACGATCAAGATTATCAACGAGATGACATTTTAAACCCAATAGACCCGCTTCAAATACAGCAAATAATCCAACAGGACCTGCACCAACAATGATCATATCGGTTTTGGCGGCATCATCCTTCATCACGAACTCCCCTATTTTTTATAAAATATAAGAAACTGACTTAGTATTATTTACTCTTCTTTTTCTGACCTAAATATCATCTGAATTTTATTTTTATTAACTTAACATACTTTAGACTGGATTAAATTGAATTTTTTCGACAAATTAGGCGCAGTGCTTTGGCGTTCTATTTAAACTAAGGAAATCAATGAAAGGCCTCTTCTTATTTAGCGTGTTTGTCATCACCTATGGATCCCTTTTTCCTTTTGATTTTCAATATGTTGACTGGAGAGAAGGAGGCCTGAATCAACTTCTGTTTGGTGATCGCGATGACGGCGGAATGGCGGATATTCTTGGAAATATATTCTTGTTTATTCCTTTTGGGTTTGCCGGCACAGTACTTGCGTATCGGGCCAAAAAGACTGCCAACTGGCTCCTTGTCCTGTTTATTTTTGGGATCAGCCTTGCAGTCGCGGTGCAGTTTTTGCAGATCTTTATTTCTTACCGTGTGCCCGCGCTATATGATGCCGGCTGGAACTCGGTTGGCATAGTCCTTGGAACACTGCTTGCCCGCTTCATAGGTAAATCCTTCCCCACGCTTCTTGATGCAGAGGACCGACTTGCCCTCGCTGCATTGGCGACGTCTTGGATATTATTTATGCTCGTTCCATTTATTTTTTCTTTTGACATGGAAATCTTGCAGGAAAACATTTTTATCCATTCTGACCCTGCGGAATATCGTTTCGCTAATGTGATATTTTATGTGGCCATCTGGACCACCTATGCCAAGCTTGTTGATGAGATTGTGCCCAATAGCAGGAATCCATTGCTCTCGCTTGAGGTGGCAGTTATTTTATCGCTCGGCTTAAAGATATTTGTTTACCGCGATCTGATTGAACCAGAGCTGGTTCCGGGTGCAGTCATCGCGATTATTCTACTTAGAAGTGGCTTCTTTAAGCTAATAAGCCCTTATAAAGTTTCGGCACTTATTCTGGTGCCAACCATGTTTTATAATAGTCTCTATCCTTTTGAATTTTATACAAACCCCTTCAAAGAGTTTATGTGGATACCATTCGCCGAACTTTTTTCCGGCGATATGCTTAATATTGTTCGTATTGTTTTTTACAAAACATTTGCCTACGGCAGCATCATCTGGACCCTGTATAAAAGTTTTCCAAATGCCCGATGGGTCAGTTACTTTTGTTTTATTTATGCTGGCTCAATAGAATATCTGCAGCATTTGACTTTGGAACGGGTTGGTGGCCTCACGGAGCCCCTCCTAGTGCTTTTCCTTTGCACATTCATCGAACAGAAGCGCGAAAAATTCGATCTTTATGCGGATCAGGAAGCCTGAATCTCGGCCTCAGGCAATTGTTTGGAAATACTGTTTAAGCACATCATGACAAAATAATACCCTAGCCCCGTAGCAAACGAAGATACGAAAATATTTGTCACATCTGGTCTCTTAAGCCCCCAAATCAGCACAAGAACTTCGAATAGAAGCGCTATGATTGCTCCGTAAGCCAATATACGTGTGAACGAGCTTGGTGAAAAATCTTCATCGGCAATATTTCGCAGGGCAAGCAAAGCACCTAAAGGAAGGAAAATTACGAAGTTGAGTAGAAAGCTTAGAAGTGCTTCGCCACTACCAACTTCGATGTAATAAACAAAAGGGAGAAAACTTGTCTGAGCTATGACATCCATACTGGCAGACATTGAAGAAGGCAGTGCAAATGTTAATCCCTTAATCCTTAGCGCCAGCCAAATGAATACTGGAAGCCCTACATACAATAAGATTCGATATTTTATGGCAAATTCGAGTAAGAACTTCAGATCGAAAAATCGGCCGAACATAAAACCAAACAAGAAACCAATATACTTACACACAAGCGACAGCACTGAACTTTGACCGGAAAGTTCGAAGAACTGTAATACTTCTAACACCAAAAACAATAACGCGAACTTAATCAGAATTCTTCGCGACCGAGATGACCTTCTCTTGTTAGCATTTGACGATAGCTTGTAAAGGATGCCAAGTGGGAAGGTAAGCATTGCAGCTGCAAGCAACGAAATGGCCCCTATCCCTTCGCTTCCCTCATTTTCAAAAAGGGGCAATCCTTTCGTGGCGAATGCGACTTCGATTTGCAGCGGTGTAATATAAAAATCAAACGGAAAAAGTATGATAGCGATTACAAACGCAAGATATAACTTTCGAACAAAGTTTAACGGCAGTGTTTCATATTGATAGTAATAACGCACTGCGTCGGTGGTGAATTTTCCAAAGATAAGCCAAAAAAAATAACCGATAAGAATCCCTGCGGCATTGGCGTATATATCCGCAAGAGATGTACCACGAGACCCCACAAACATCTGAAAATATTCAACAATTAGTCCAAAAACAAATATGCCTCCCAACATGATGATCCACTGCCTCCCTTCGCGTCTAAGCCCGCAATAAAGACAGGCAACAAATGTGACTAGCGCATTAAAAATCACATGCCCAATCCAGTCTCCCTGCTCAGCGGTTACCGAAGACATCTGCAAAGCTGAAAGAAATCCTGAGGGCGAAACATCAATGGGGGTGGATGTAATATTAAAAGGGAGTAGCGATGCGTAGAGAATGAAAAGCAAAATAAAACAGGTGATGTTTAAGAAAAATCGTTGCAGATTTTCATCAAGTTCATTTGTCATTCGCTCTTCCACCATGATAATTTGCCCCAAAATTGATATGCTAACGAACTTAAAAGAACTTAAGTACTTTTATTGCTTTCAATTTAGTCTATATAAAGATGAGAATACAGGTTTAATTACTAGGGCAAAAAACACCATGGAAATTAGTTCTTTTCAGGATTTCTGGCTTCTGGTTCAGGATGTATGGCAAAATGGGGTTTATGGGGTCGCAGTTGGTCAGATCCTGGCAGCATTAACACTCTTTTTCTTCTGCATGCTGATCCGGCATATGTTCAGCCGGTTTGTTATCGCAAGACTAAAATCCATCGCGGGCAAGACCAAAAATACGGTGGATGACGAGGTCATTGACGCTATTGAAGGGCCGCTTAGTTTTATCCCGGTCGTGCTAGGTGTATTTTTTGCGACTGAACTTCTGACGCTTGAAGGAAATCTCGCGGTTGGTGCTGATAATTTAAATCGCTCGCTGATTACATTCACCATTTTCTGGGCCTTTTATAAAACCATCGGCCCTATCAGCCTTACCTTTGGCAAGCTAAAGGATATATTTTCCACCAGCATGATCAACTGGCTGATCAAAGCCATGCATGGCTTGTTTATTTTTCTTGGTGTCGCATCCATCCTTGAGATCTGGGGGATTCAGGTGGCCCCGCTTATTGCCGGACTTGGGCTGTTCGGTGTGGCGGTAGCGCTGGGCGCGCAGGACTTGTTTAAAAATCTAATTTCCGGCCTATTTATTATCGGCGAACGGCGTTTCCATCCTGGAGACTGGATTAAAATTGACGGTGTCGTGGAAGGTACTGTGAAAGAAATCGGGTTTCGCACTACAACCATAATTCGTTTTGACAAAGCACCCGTTTATGTGCCGAACGCCAAATTATCAGATAATGCAGCCACCAATTTTTCACGCATGAGCCACCGACGTATTTATTGGAAAATTGGGCTTCTTTACGATACATCCATCGATCAGTTAAAAGCAATCCGTGCTGCTATCGAGGATTACGTCATGGGTGGCGAAGAATTTGCCAAGCCACCAGAAGTTGCCACTTTCGTGCGTGTTGATAGCTTTAACGATAGTTCCATCGACCTGATGCTTTATTGCTTCACCAAAACCACTGACTGGGGTGAATGGCTGGAGATAAAAGAGCGTCTGGCGCTCGCCATTAAAGACATCGTCGAGAATAACGACAGTGGTTTCGCGTATCCAAGCCAGTCGATCTATATCGAAAATTTCCCTGATGCGGATAAAGCCCCTATGCCCGAAGTGTTGCCGATGGAAACAAAAAATGATTGAGCTTCTCGTTGACAGAGCCGTTCTCACGCTAACCGGACCTGAGCGGAAAAAATTGCTTCAGGGGATTATTACAAATAACATGAATCGGTTGGTAGATGGAGAGGGACTCTACTCTGCCCTACTCACGCCGCAAGGAAAATTCCTTTATGATTTTTTCCTGTTTGAAAAGGATGATGTCCTTTATCTTGATTGTGAGAAGGAAAGCTCAAATGATCTCTTTCGAAAACTGATATTGTATAGGCTTAGATCCGACGTGGAGATAAGTATCGACGATGAACTTGCCGTTCTGGTTTCATCTGGTCCAATTCAAGAGGCCCTCACCTTTAAGGATCCAAGACATTCGGAAATGGGAAGTCGCGCGATCGTAAAAAATAGTGAGGTTGAATGTTCTAACGTGCATTACAACGAACGTCGTATTACCCTTGGAATTCCAGAAGGAACCTACGATTTTATTCCGGAAAAAAGCACTATTCATGAAGGGCATTTTGAAGAAATTAACGGAGTTGATTTTGAAAAAGGATGCTATGTGGGCCAGGAAGTCATAGCGCGGATGAAGTATCGCGGTAAAATTAAGAAAGCGATGTTCCCAGTTGCCTTTTCTGGGGACACTCCGGCATTCGGCTCTCAGATAACTGACGAAAAAGGCAACAAAATTGGTGACTTAAGATCCAACTGTGGCAATAATGCCATAGCGCTATTTCGGCTCGCAAATCTGGAATTTGGAAAGAAATACGACTGTTGCGGCACAAAGGTCACACCTTATAAGCCAGATTTTTATAAGGAATTTGGCGATGAGTGAACCCGTTCGTTGTGATTGGTGCGGCACTGATCCTATTTACACTGCTTACCATGACGATGAATGGGGCGTACCGGTTTATGACAGCCGCGCACTTTGGGAAAAACTGATTCTTGACGGTTTCCAGGCGGGCTTAAGCTGGATCACAATCCTAAAACGCCGCGACGGTTTTATCCGCGCTTTCGATGGCTTCGATCCGGCGATCATTGCGAATTATGGTGACGATGATGTTGAGCGGCTGATGAATGACACCGGCATCATCCGCAACAGGATGAAGATCCTCGCAACGATCAAAAACGCAAAGGGCTATCTTGAAATCGAGAGCGAAAAAGAAGGCGCCTTTAGCGAATTTATCTGGAGCTTTACTGGCGGTGAAATCAAAGTGAATAGGTTTGAAACCATGAGCGATGTTCCCGCCACCAGTCCGGAATCAGAAGCCATGAGCAAGGCCCTTAAAAAATGCGGTTTTGGATTTGTCGGTCCAACCATCTGCTACGCATTTATGCAGGCGGTTGGAATTGTCAATGATCATATCGTTACCTGCCACAGGTATGAGAATAATGGTGAGTAGCACCCATTCATCACTGAAGGGTCTGTTGTGGATGGCCGGCTGTTTGTCATCCTTTATAATTATGGCGATCGCTTCTCGGGAACTTGCCTCATCAATGAGCACATTTGAAATATTATTTTTCAGATCTTTTGTGGGCCTTGTCATTTTGCTGCCATTCGTAATTCCGAAATTTCACACGCTCATTCAGTACAAAAACCTGAACTTTCAAATCGTTCGTAATATTGTCCATTTCGGCGCACAATATTGCTGGACCATTGGCGTAATATTTTTACCATTGGCTGAAGTTTTCGCTTTAGAATTCACCATGCCGCTCTGGGTGGCTTTGCTTGCCTATTTCATTTTGGGCGAAAAAATCAGTCGGCAGCGGCTTATTGCTGTAATTGGTGGTTTTATCGGAATACTGATTGTTTTAAGGCCAGGCGTAGCTGTGATCGATCCTATAACATTTGTTGTTCTTGTCGCGGCTATCGGATACGCGATGTCAGTCATTTTGGTAAAACGACTTACTTCGGAAGTATCATCAATCGAAATCGTATTCTGGATGGTAATCATTCAATTACCGTTGGGATTGGTGCCAAGTCTGTTCACTTGGTCCGCGCCTACTTTGGGTGATACTCCGTGGATTTTTCTTGTCGGACTTTCCGGCCTGAGTGCCCACTACACAATGGCTCAGGCGCTTAAGATATTGGATGCATCCGTTGTTATTCCAATTGACTTCCTAAGAGTGCCGCTAATAGCTATTGTAGGCTACTACCTGTATGAAGAAGGTCTGGACATCTGGGTCTTTATCGGAGCTTTCCTAATTTTTGCATCAAATTACTACGCCATTCGAAAAGAATTCTCGGCAAGAAAAGTCCATTAATTCAAGAAGCCTAGGCCTTTTTATTCTGGCGCGCCGGGATCGTTTGCAAGTGATTCTTCGAATTCCTCTAACACCCTATACAGTGGTACATCAACCCACGTGTCATTGAGATAATTGAGCTCCGGCACTTCTTCCTTTGGATCCACAAGCAGATTATATATGGTTGGATAAGCCATATCCTGAACGGCGTAGCTGTCCTCATCGATTTCTTTAAGCAGTATCTTGTAGTTTTTCCACTTTGCGCCAAATAAATCATTTCCGATGAAAATCATGACGGAATCACGCGCAGATCGTTCCGATTTTCCGGTTAGGAAATCAAACTGATCCACCCCATCATAAATGCGGTCGGTCGGCAAATCATAGCCAATAATGCTCGCTATTGTGGGAAATAAATCGATCTGGTGGAAAAGATCGTTTGATACCTGACGCTCCGGAATTTTCCCCGGCCAGCGGATCAGAAACGGCACCCGCAGTGAGCCTTCATAAGGCGAAAACATACTGCCACGCCAAGGGCCGGTGAAGCCAAAGGATCTTGGCACTCCTTCCCGTCCGTTATCCGATGTAAAGATAAAAATGGTATTTTCCTTAAGGCCCAATTCATCAATAGTGGCGAGCAACTCACCCACATAAGCATCCGTCTGCGCAAGTACGTCTGCAAACTCGCCATTGCCGGTCGTTCCAAGAAAATCGGGATGCGGGTCCACAGGTTCATGGGTTTGCGTATAGGGAAGATAGGCAAAGAATGGCTTGTCTCCTGCGGCCTTGCGCTTTATAAAATCAATTGCCTGATCGGTTATTTCCCGGTCCAGAAGCGTACGTTTCTCACGGTTAAATACATCTAGCTCCACAGGTACCTCGCCGCGTTTCGAAGACATCACATGGGTGAATTCAGCGCCGCTTTCTGGATCCCAACTGGCGCTGTCCGGCCAAAATGCCCGATCTGACGATCGGGGAAGTCCGATCCATTCGTCAAAGCCCTGATCGGTTGGGAAGCGCCCTTCTGTATCCCCCAAATGCCACTTACCGAACATGCCAGTGGTATAACCAGCATCGGTGAGCATTTCAGCAAGGGTTATTTCCCCCTTGGTAATACCGTACCACACCCCGGCAGGTGGTGCGTCCGCCCGCTGGCGGGTGCGAATACCATAACGCCCCGTCATCATCGCGGATCTTGAAGGCGTACATTCCGCTTCTACATTATAATTGGTTAGTTGAAACCCTTCGTGGGCAATACTGTCAATATTCGGCGTCGGCGCACCGCGCAGCACACCGCCGCCATAAACCCCCACTTCGCCATAACCAAAATTATCCATAAGCACCAGTACAATGTTTGGCTTGCTTTGATCGTCCTGCGCAAATGCAGTTGATAATGAAAACAAGCAGATTGTTAGAAACGCAACTACCTTGGTCACTGACGTCATAGCGAAACTTCCCTCTAGATATAATTTGTGATCACAATTTAACTATAAATAAGCAAATAGCGCAAGCGAATTGCGATTTGCAATACATGGATGGGGTTGTTTAAGCGAACGCGCCGCCGCGTGGTATTGAGGTTTCCTTGTGGATAGCAGTACTTAAGATAAACCCAAACCCAATCAGAAGCGTAAGCATGGCCGAACCACCGTAGGAAACGAGCGGGAGCGGTACTCCCACCACCGGGAGCAGCCCCATCACCATGGCGATATTGATGAACATATAAAGGAAGAATGTCACCACCATGCCTAAGATCAGAAGGCGCCCAAACTGACTTTTTACACTTACACTGACAATCATGGCGTAGGCCAGCAATATGAAATATAGACCGAGTAAACTTAGCCCACCAATAAGGCCCAGCTCTTCAGCGATCACCGTGAAAATAAAATCAGTGTGCTTTTCCGGCAGGAAATTAAGCTGACTTTGGGTTCCCTGAATGAAGCCTTTTCCGTACACCCCACCTGAACCCAATGCGATTTTCGACTGGATAATATGATAGCCGGCCCCTAAAGGATCACTTTCCGGATCCAGAAAAGTAAGCACCCGCTGTTTTTGATATGGTTGCAAAAACTGCCAGGCGCCAATGGCCGCCGGGATCATGGCAATCGCACCCCCTATAAACAGCCACATGCGAACACCCGCTGCAAAAATAAGAGCGATACCGCCCATCACGATGAGCAGTGTAGTACCAAGATCAGGCTGACGAAGCACCAATAAAACGGGTAGCGCAATTAAGATTAATGGCTTGACCAGGCTCTTAAGCTTAAGCGTATCTTCGTCGGACAGGCAGTGATAATAGCGTGCAAGCGCCATCACAAGAGCAATCTTCATCAATTCTGATGGTTGAATATTCATAAAACCGACATCAAGCCAACGTTGAGAACCTTTTCCCATCGAGCCCATTACATCCACAATAACAAGCAAACCCAGCGCCGCCGCATAGAAGGGGTAGGCCAGAAACATCCAGACCCGAACATCAATAACCGCGATCACCACAAGCGCTATCAGACCGATCATGAAACGAATAAACTGATTTTTTGCCCAAGGGTCGATGCTGCCACCCGCCACAGAATAAAGCATGGCAAATCCAATACTGGCAACACACACAATTATAAAAACGATAAACCAGTTAAGGTCCGTTAGCTTTTGACGCAGGTTTTTCTTTTTATGATCACCGATACGGGAAGAGATTGGCATGGGGTTTTAAACCTCCTGCCCTGGCAGTTCTGGCTGCTCAGCTGTCAAATCACGATCAATTAGAAACTCAAGTACGTCCCGTGCGATTGGAGAGGTTACCGAAGACCCACTACCGCCATGTTCGACGAGCACGGCAACAGAGTATTTTGGGTTTTCAACTGGCCCATATCCAACAAATAGCGCATGATCCCTTTGAATCCATTCTCTGTCTTCATTATCTAAGACACCGGTTTGACGTTCAGCCATACTGATACGAACCACTTGGGTCGTGCCAGTCTTACCACCGATTTTATAATCCTTGCCGCGGGAGCGGTGCAAATAAGCAGTTCCGCGTTGATGGTTATAAACATCTTCCATACCTTGCAGAACAAGCTCCAAATGTTCTGGATTTATACCAAGACTTGCGGGTTCTTCATACTCCACCCGGTCATCCAAGAAGATTTTTGGCAGCACTCTCTTGCCGCCGTTGGCGAGCCGCGCACCCATTACACAAAGCTGTAGAGGTGTCGCAGAAACATAACCCTGACCAATGCCAACATTAATTGTATCACCACCTTGCCATCTTTCGCCAGTCTGACCATATTTCCATTCGCCATTTGGATTAATGCCGCGAGCTTCGCTCATAATGCCGATATTATAGCGCTCACCTAATCCAAATCTGGCGGCCATTTCATGAATTTTATCAATGCCTACATCAAGAGACAACCTGTAGAAAAACTCGTCACATGATTGGGCGATGGCTTCTCTCACGGTCAAGTTGCCATGGCCACCATCCTTCCAACAATGGGCCAGACGATTACCAATTCTGAACACACCATCACAGCCTAGTTTATCATCAGGCTTGATAATTCCTGCCTCAAGACCGGCGAGTGCGACAATCATCTTAAATGTTGAGCCAGGGGAATATTGTCCGCTAACTGTTTTATTTATCAAAGGTTTACGAATATCACTGCGCAGACTATCCCATTTGCGTTGGCTGATGCCGCCGTTAAAATCATTGGGATCAAAGGACGGCGTTGAGGCCATACCGAGCAGTTCCCCGGAATGGATATCCATCACAAGGATGGCAGCACTTTCATCGCGCACCCTATTGGCCGCGAATTTCTGAATATCAAGATCGATGGTCAGCCTGACATCCCGACCGGATACACTGTCCTGACGGGAAAGTTCACGGATCACACGACCAAGCACGTTCACTTCTACCTGACTGCTGCCAGCGCTACCACGAAGTTGGCTATCCAAAACCTTTTCAATTCCGTTCTTGCCGATTTTAAAATCTGGTAGCTCAAGCAGTGGATCGGGATCCTCAGCCACTTCCTGCTCGTTCACGGCGCCAACATAGCCAATCAGATGCGCTGCCAGTTCTCGTTCAGGATAAAAACGGCTTGTCCCTACATCCGGCTGAATACCCGGAAGGTCAGGCATATTAACATTCACATTTGAAAAGGTCTGCCAATCCAGATTATTTGCTACATTGATGGGGTGGAAGGAGCGTTGCCTGGACGCTGCTTTTGAAATTCTTTCATTATCGCTTTCACTGATGGGCACATACTGCGCAAGAGCCTTCAGAGTTTCCTGAAGTTCTTCTGTCTCCTCCGGGATCACGTTAACGCGGTAATCGGTAGTACTGGTTGCTATTTCACGCCCGAAGCGATCAAGGATATCCCCTCTCGTTGGCGATAAAAGCCGCATACTGATACGGTTTTGTTCCGCGAGCAGTTCATACTGGCTTCTGCTTGTCACCTGAAGATAATACATTCGCCCGACAAGTGCAGACGACAAAAGCAACATACCACCGGAAAGCAACGTTGCCCGCCTAGTGAACATTTTGAGCTTATTTTTGTCTGACGGTTGCACTTAAAACTTAACCTATCGCTTTCTTAATCAGGCCAAGTATCCAGGTGATAACAGGATAAAAGGCGATCGTTAATAATATTTGTCCGATGACATCGACAAAATCAAGATATTCCCTGATATAGAGCGATGTTATACCCCAGCTCAACGCGCCGAAACCGACAACAATCATCACAAAGACGAACCAGTTAAACAGGAAATCTCGTTCCAAAAACTGGCGGCCCTGGAAAAATATAAACTGCTGCACAATCACCAGCAACAGGGACATCAGGCCAAGAGGGCTTCCCAGCAGTATATCCTGAAGTAATCCAAGAACAAATATAGCACTAACAGGTACCAATTCTGGTTTAAATACGCTCCAGTAATAGACACCGATCAATGTCAGAAACGGCATTATATCACCAATGAGCGGAATATTATAGGGTAGCACCATAATTATAATTAGAAATAAAATGGTAAAAAACGGTAGAACCGATTTGATGCCAAATGTGGCTTCCTGATTTTGGGCGAGTTTTGACATTACTGCTCCTCCTGCGGCTCGGGAGGTGGCACAGGCGTTTCGGCCTGGATTTCAGGGTTTAGCACAGGAAAATCAGCAATCTCATATTCAATCACGCTCACATAATTAAGACGGTCCAGGTTCACTTCTGGGCGTACTCTAATCTCGCCAAATTGTGAAATCTCACTCACTGTTCCAACGGGAAGATCAGGTGGGAATACTCCCCCCATGCCGGAGGTAAGGATCACATCGCCGAGGGCCGCACTTTCTTCCGGTGGCATAAATTCTATTTGAAGCTCCTGGCTATTATCCCCGGCTAGAATCACATTAACACCTGTATTTGCAAATTTTACCGGAATGCGGCTATTGATATCATTAAGTAGCAACACTCGGGATGCATTACGGGCTACATTGATGGTGCGGCCAATCACCCCTTCTTCATTCACCACCGCGTGACCCTTTTTGACGCCATCGTTGGTGCCGCTGTTAATGAGCATACTTTTAAAAAATGGGCTATTGCTGTCCGAAACGATACGAGACGCCGTAATCGTCGCAACTGTACCGTCTTTAATATTGAGAAGGTTTTTAAGCCTGAGATTGTCAATTTCCAGTTCAGTCGCTTCGGCGAGCTGCCTTTTAAGCTCAGCATTTTCTTCACGAAGAAACTCATTGTCGGAATATACAACGGCAATGTTCCTGATCCAATCAGAAAGACCCGAGCTGGCTTCGCGAGGTATGTCCACCACATCGATAACCGGAATAAAGGTTGCGAAAATTTGTGCGCGCACCTGTTCGATCACAACCGTTTGACTGCGGCCGAAAATCAACAGCGCGATCGAGGCAACGATATAGATGAAGGCAGTAAATCGCTGTCCAATCCCCTTCATCGTTAGCCTCTCTCTTTAATCCCGAAATTGATCCTGTATGTAATTAATAGGAATCGCTAAGAACGTGCTTCAAAATTTCACTTTCAAGTGAACGACCGGTTCCAAGTGCAACACAAGTCAGTGGCTCTTCAGCAATAATCACTGATAGACCGGTTGCTTTTCTGAGCACTTTGTCAAAATCGCGGAGCAACGCACCACCGCCAGTAAGTACGATACCTTTATCGACAATATCAGCTGCCAGTTCTGGTGGTGTTTGCTCAAGCGCGAACTTCACACCTTCGATAATAGCGCTTAGCGGCTCAGCCAAAGCTTCTGAAATTTGCAGCTGATCAATGACGATTTCTTTTGGAACTCCGTTCATCAGATCGCGACCTTTAATCTGCATGGTTTGACCAACGCCATCTTCTGGTGCAGCAGCCGTACCAATATCTTTTTTGATCCGCTCCGAACTTGCTTCACCAATAAGCAAGTTATGATTACGACGAATATAAGCAATGATCGCTTCATCCATTTTGTCCCCGCCCACGCGAACGGATGATGAATATACAATACCGCCAAGCGATAGCACCGCAACCTCACTGGTACCGCCACCAATATCCACGATCATGGAACCTGTTGGCTCCGTCACCGGAAGGCCAGCACCGATGGCGGCCGCCATGGGCTCTTCAATCAGAAAGACGCGTCGTGCACCCGCTTCAAGGGCGCTGTCGCGGATCGCTTTTCTTTCCACAGGTGTGGATCCAGAAGGCACACAAATCACAATTTGCGGACTTGCAAGCATGCTGCGGTTATGAACTTTTCTAATGAAATCTTTGATCATCGCTTCAGCAACTTCGAAGTCAGCGATCACACCATCACGAAGGGGACGAATTGCGTCAATATCACCCGGCGTACGACCAAGCATCATTTTGGCAGCTTCACCAACGGCGAGCACCTCTTTGACCCCGCCAGAGGTCTTTAGGGCAACCACGGATGGTTCGTTTAGAACGATGCCGCGACCTTTAACATAAACGAGTGTATTTGCTGTTCCCAGATCGATCGCCATATCCGATGAAAACATGCCAAGAATTTTTTCAAACATTCAAATTTTGCCTTTGCCGCGCGTTTGCGGTTTAATTGTTATTTTTCATTACGCAAACTTATAATATGTTTGTATTAACATAGTATTAGGATTGCAAATAATTTATCAGAATTAAGTAAATAAAGATAATATAAAGGACTTTTGCCGTTTGATCAGGGCAATTTTAGGGCAACGGCCTAAAATTACGCCGTTGCCACATAATAATTTCACCTAAGCCGTCATTTCTTCCGGTTTGCTTTTCTCACGTTTTACAAGCAGTTTATTTATTGCATTTAAGTAGGCTTTTGCGGATGCAACCAGTGTATCGGTGTGAGCCGCATGACCATTAACGGTCTTACCATCTTCAGCCAGACGCACGGTCACTTCCGCCTGTGCGTCCGTTCCTTTTGTCACCGCATGGACCTGATAAAGTTCCAGATCCGGCTCACCATCAATCAAACTTGAAAGCGCCAGGAATGCTGCATCTACCGGGCCGTTTCCTTCGCTATGAACCTCCTTAACATCACCAGAAACGGCAATTTCAAATGTGGCGCTGTTTGGAACATCTTTATCACAGACAAACTTCCAGTTTGTGATCTGCATTCCGTCCATATCACGCATGCCATCATCCACAATCGCAATAATATCTTCGTCGTAGACAACTTTTTTGGCATCAGCAAGATCCTTGAATTGCTCAAAAGCGCTTAAAAATTCATTGTTGCCAAGTTCATAACCAAGCTCTTTCAACTTTTCGCTAAAGGCATGACGCCCGGAATGCTTACCCATCACCAATGTGGACTTACCAAGTCCAACGGATTCTGGGGTCATAATTTCATAGGTTTCCGCGTTTTTCAGCATACCGTCTTGGTGAATACCGCTTTCATGGGCGAATGCATTGGCACCGACAATGGCTTTGTTATGCTGCACATGAAGTCCTGTAACCGAGGATACCAAATGAGATGTCTTGGTGATATTCTCAGTAACCACACCTGTTGTGTAAGGGAGCACATCTTGTCGGGTTCTAAAAGCCATAACCACTTCTTCAAGAGAAGCGTTACCCGCGCGTTCACCAATACCATTTACGGTACATTCGATCTGACGGGCACCACCCACGACTGCTGCGATGGAATTTGCCACCGCAAGTCCCAAATCATTGTGACAGTGAGTTGAGAATATCGCCTTATCACTGTTTGGCACATTTTCAATGATGTTACGCATCATGACCGTATATTCTTCCGGTGTTGTGTAGCCCACAGTGTCGGGAACATTGATGGTGGTTGCACCCGCTTTGATCGCGGTCTCAATGGATTTATAGAGAAAATCCGTATCAGTACGTGTGCCATCTTCGCATGACCATTCAACATCGTCACAAAGGTTTCTTGCATGGGAAACACTTTCCTCAATTTTACCCAGCACCGTTTCTGGTGACATATTCAGTTTATGTTCCATATGCAGCGCACTTGTGGAAATGAAGGTGTGGATGCGCGGCCGTTTTGCACCCTTCAGCGCTTCCCAGGCACGGTCGATATCCTTGATGGAGGCACGAGCCAGTGAACAAACACTTGTTTCCTTCATCAGTGCGGAAATTTGTTGCACCGCCTGGAAATCACCGTTTGATGCGATGGCAAAGCCTGCTTCAATCACGTCAACACCAAGCTGTTCGAGCGCTTCCGCAACTCGTAATTTTTCGTTTAACGTCATGGAACAGCCTGGCGACTGTTCTCCGTCTCGTAATGTGGTATCAAAAATGATTACCCTGTTTTTATCTGTCGTCATTGACTTAAGTCCTTCGAATTCTTTGAAAATATTTTATCACATTTCCCGGGAATACAAATATAATTTTTATATGAAAAACCCGGCGTTTTGGAGGTTCTCCCCTAAACGCTCGCTATTAACAGCTGATATTGGTTAAGCGTTCAGGGGCGACTAAGTCGACCGAGAGCAAGTAGGAGGAGAGAAGACAGAAGAAGTGCTGCGTCAGCAATAAGTGCCTGCGCATCAAAGATTTTTTCAAATTTTACTTTATGACTTTGCATAAAATTTCTTCGCCTTCGTTTGTTTCTGATCCACCTTTTAACCTCAATTAGTTAATTTGTGAATAAGAAAAATTTATTTTTTCACCACATCAAGCAAACGATCGAGAAATTTATCGCAAGCTTCAAGCTGCGAAATTTCAACAAATTCATTAGCCTTGTGGGCCTGGAGAATGCTTCCCGGACCACAGACAACCGCTGGCACACCTCCTTTTTGATGGAAGATACCAGCTTCAGTTCCGTAGGAAACAACAGTCGTTGAGTTCTGCTCAGCCAAATGCTTCACCAGTGTTTCTGCATCCGCGCCCGTTTCCGGGAAAAGGCAGGGTACTTTCGCCAGATAATCGGTCTTAACATCACCAAATTCTGCCGACTTTTCACGCATTTTAGGTATGATGGTACCCTCAATAAATTCATAGTAGCGATTATAAATTTCATCTTCGTCCGTGCCAGGTATGGGTCGATAATCCCACTCCACTTCACAATAATTTGGCGTGATGTTTTGAACATGACCGCCAGCCATGCGCCCCACGTGGATGGTTGCATAAGGTGGATCGAAACCTTCAATCAAAAGCGGTCGCTTTCTAAATTCTTCCTGAAGTTCATCAAGGAAATTCACAATCTGTGCGGCGTAACTCACTGCGTTAACGCCACGGTCCGTGCTTGAATGATTTTCAAGGCCGTATACTTTTGTCAGCAGATGTCTGATCCCTTTGTGGCTGTTGACCACTTTCATTGATGTTGGCTCGCCTACGATACAAGCGCGCGGTTTAATCGACATGTCATTGACCACATCAACAAGACTATGGACGCCCGTGCAGCCGGTTTCCTCGTCATATGAAAAAGCTAAGTGTAGTGGCTCCTTAAGATCTGCTTTGACAAAATCAGGGATTTTCGCAAGCACACAGGCGATAAAGCCCTTCATATCACAGGTGCCACGACCATAAAGCCTTCCATCCTTCTTGGTCATCGTAAATGGCTCAGTTTCCCAATTCTGACCCAACACCGGGACCACATCAGTATGACCACTGAGCATAATCCCTTTTACATCGGCTGGCCCGAATGTGGCCAAAAGATTAGCCTTTTCTTCATGTTTATCACGTATTATGGTCGACGAAATACCAAATGACTTAAGATAATCTTCAACAAAATCTATCAGCTGCATATTTGATTTGGAACTGGTAGTATCGAACTGAATAAGCTGACTAAGCATCTCTATGGATGAATATTTTTTCATAGTATATCCATTATTAAAAAAAATGAATATATCGGGATGTGTGGAATATGTCAGTAAATTAAATCGGGTGAAGGACGCATAAAAAACTTCAATGACAGAGCTTTCAGTAATCGTACCGACCTTTAATGAAGTGGATAACATCCGCCCGCTTTACGATGCGCTCGATAAAGCACTTGTCGGCGTCTCTTGGGAAGTTATCTATGTGGATGACGATTCCACCGATGGTACGGTTGATGAACTTATCACAGTTTGCAACGAAAAAGAAAACGCCCGCCGCTTGCACCGCATTTCCCGTAGAGGTCTCTCTTCCGCTGTTATTGAAGGGTTTCAGGCGACAGTGTCGCCATATATTGCAGTAATCGATGGCGATCTTCAGCACGATGAAACCAAACTTCTACCAATGCTTGAGCATTTAAGAACAGGAGACTGTGATCTGGTTCTAGGTAGCCGTTATGTGTCGAAAGGTGGGTTTGGTGACTGGACTGAGAGCCGCATAAAGGCAAGTCAATTCGCCACCCGTTTAAGCAAGATGATCACGAAGCAAAGCATATCTGACCCAATGAGCGGCTTCTTCATGCTCACACGAAACGCCCTTGATAAATGCGTTAGAAATCTTTCACTGCAAGGCTATAAACTGCTGCTGGATATTGTGACCGCGTACCCGGGGAAAATGAACATCAAAGAAGTGCCGTACGAGTTTAAAGCAAGAAGGCACGGAAGTAGCAAACTTGACAGCATGATCATGATGGAATTTGTGATGATGCTAATCGAAAAGATCACTCGTGGTGTCATCCCTGCAAGATTTATTATGTTCTCTGCCGTTGGCAGCAGCGGGCTAGTCGTTCATTTTGCGGTTCTCTACTTGCTGTTTAATACCGCTCAAATCGGCTTTACATCAGCCCAAGCAGCCGCAACTTTTGTCGCAATGACCAGCAATTTTTTTATAAACAACTGGCTTACATATTACGATAAACGCCTAAAAGGAAAACGCGTCCTCACTGGGTTGCTTGCCTTTTACGGTGTATGTAGCCTTGGTGCGCTGGCAAATATCAGCGTCTCTTCCTTCGTATTTGAACGGGACTACACATGGTACTTATCTGGTCTGGCGGGTGTGCTCATAGGCACTGTTTGGAATTACGCGGCCACATCAGTCCTGGCATGGCGTAAGTAATTTAGCGTGACCAGAACTTTGGTGAAAAGAGGACCAAAACCGCAAAAAGTTCAAGCCTTCCCAGCAGCATTCCAAACGTCAGCAGCCATTTCGAAATGTCAGGAAGCTCCTGAAATGTCCCTGATGGCCCTATGATCGGACCAAGCGCTGGACCTACATTCGACATGGCGGTTCCCGCACCCGATACCGCTGTAACGAAATCAAGGCCCGTCAACGCAAGACAAAGGGATAATATGATAAAACATACAACAAACAGAAACAGATAGGATAAGACAGAGCCAGTAACACTTTCCTCTATTGGTGCACCATTGTACCGCGGTAAAAATATACCATTTGGCCGAAGAAGCTTTTTGAAATGCGCCGCGCACATGGAAACCAGCACCTGAAATCTAAAAATCTTTATGCCACACGAAGTAGATCCCGCGCAGCCACCAATAAACATGATAAAGAAAAAAATCATAACAGGCATCGCCCCCCATGCCGTGTAGTCCGTGGTGGCATATCCAGTACCAGTCAGGATCGATACGATATTAAATGCTGTATAGCGAAGCGCGTCACTAAACTGATATATCTCCGTGCTCCATACCCAAAGTGTCATTCCAGTGATAAGCAACAGTACCAACGCCAGAAACCATCTGACCTGACTGTCATGGTAAAAACCATCACGTTGGCCGCGCAATATGCGAAGGTAAAGCAGAAACGGCAAGCTTCCCACAATCATAAAGAAGGTTACAGAATAATCTATAAGGGCACTGTTAAAATGGCCAATCGACCCGTCAGAGGTTGAAAAACCACCCGTCGCAATGGTGGTAAACGCGTGGCACACCGCTTCAAAAGGTGTCATACCGACCAGCCAAAATGTTACCGCACAAATAATGGTTAGCGCGATATAGAGAAGGGATAGCGCTGACGCCAACTGTGTTGCACGGGGAAGAAGCTTATCCGAGACATCGAAGCTTTCGATTTTAAAGAGCTGCATACCCCCAATTTGAAGGATCGGCAAAATGGCAACTGCCATAACGATAATACCCACCCCACCAAACCACTGTAGCATTGCCCGCCACAGCAATATGCCTGGTGGCGCACCATCAAGACCTGTAATAACCGTTGAACCTGTTGTGGACAGTCCGGACATGGCCTCAAAATAGGCGTCCGTGTAACTTAGGGAAAGTTCTGAAAAAACAAAAGGAAGCGCACCAAAGGCCGGCATCAAAAGCCAGGATACGAATGTGAGCAGGAAGGCCTGCTGAACGGTGAATTCTTCATATTCGCCGCGATTGCTTAAATAAAGACTGCTACCAAAGAAAACCACGATACCAGAAATAAGCGCGAATACTTCCCAATCTGGATTATCAACATAAAGATCCACAGCCACCGGAAAGAGCATTCCGAAGCCAATGATAAGCAGGAATATTCCCGAAACCATCCAGATTGGACGAAAATCGATCAAGTCCCTCGCCCCTCCTTTTTCTTTACTGCCTCAATTGGTCTATAGGCCCGACAACTGCCAAAAATTCGCGCCTTGTTTTGTCGTCTGTGCGAAAAGCGCCTGCCATGCGGCTGGTTACCATGGACACACCATGCTTGTGCACACCTCTGGTACTCATACATTCGTGAGTTGCCTGTATCACGACACCAACACCGTGTGGGTCTAAAATTTCCTGAATACAGTCTGCGATTTCAGCCGTCATCTTTTCCTGAACTTGCAACCGCTTGGCATAGGTTTCGACAACACGAGCAAGCTTACTTATGCCGACCACTTTATTTTTTGGAAGATACCCCACATGGGCACGACCAATAATCGGTGCCATGTGATGTTCACAGTGACTTTCAAACGGAATATCCCGAAGCACGACCATTTCATCATAACCGTTTACTTCTTCAAAGGTACGTGAAAGATACTCACGAGGATCCTGATTGTATCCGGCGTAAAATTCGTCATATGATTTTACCACTCGCTTAGGAGTGTCACGAAGTCCCTCTCGGTCCGGATCTTCACCGGCATATCGAAGCAGCGTCCGAACTGCTTCCTCTGCTTCTGCCACAGATGGTTTTGTTATTTTTTTATCTGTCATATTAATGCACCTGTCTGTCGTCGGATGGAATATCAAGAGAAAAAGCCGGTATTTCGACATCAAAATACTTACCGTCTTTTGCTTTCATTTTGTATCGTCCCACCATAAATCCTGAAGAAGTCGTAAGCGGCGCTCCGCTCGTATATTCAAATGCATCACCTGGTTCCAGTACTGGCTGTTCGCCAACCACACCTTCACCTTCAACTTCGTGGGTCTCGCCATTGCCGTCCGTGATGATCCAGTGTCGACGCTCCAGTTGCACTGTTTCGTTACCGTGATTTTCGATATGTACCTGATATCCCCATACATAGTGGCTTTCTTCCGGTTCGGATTCCTGATCAAGGTAAAAAGGCTCTACCGAAACACCAATATCGTGGGTAATGGATTTATATGTTTTTTTATCGTCCATAACTCATACTCTAACCGCAACAGAATTATAATCCAGCAATTTTCGCAGCGCGGGCGAAATCTTCCAGCAAATCATCAGCATGTTCTAGCCCTACTGATAGTCTAAGCATACCTTCGGTAATTCCCATATCGAGCCGAGCACTTTCTTCAACCGACTTATGGGTTGTACTCGCGGGATGAGTCATCAGACTTTTGGCATCCCCAACGTTGTTGGAAATATCCGTCACTTCCAGCGCATTTAAGAACTTAAAGGCCTGCGCCCGCCCACCAGGAAGGAAAACAGTCACAACCGAACCACCAGCAGCCATTTGCTTTTCAACAAGATCGCGCTGAGAAAAATCATCAAAACCAGGATAATTGACCGACGTAAAACATCCCATATCCCGAAGGCCATGCGCTACTTTGGACGCGTTCAAGCACATTTTTTCGACCCTAAGATCCATAGTTTCCATACCTTTTAACATCACCCAGGCATTGAAAGGACTTAAGTTCGGTCCTGTATGACGGATAAGCGGCAGAATATATTCGTCAAGAATTTCTTCACTGGTCAGAATACAGCCACCGAGGCAGCGCCCTTGCCCGTCAATATGTTTGGTTGACGAATAAATAACGATATCCGCACCCATTTTGATGGGTTTTTGTAAAAGCGGCGTGGCAAAGACATTATCCACCACGACAAGCGCATTATTTTCGTGTGCGAGATCGCAGACAAATTCAATATCTACCACATCCAATGTTGGGTTTGCGGGTGATTCCAAAAATACGGCGGTTGTATTGGGCCTAAACGCATTCTTCCAGGCTTCGTTGTCTTTTCCGTCCACGAGCGTACAACTCACCCCAAATTTGGTGAGAATATCTTCGATAAATACGCGGCAAGATCCAAACAGGGTTTTGCTTGAAACCACGTGATCGCCAGCCTTGACAATAGCGAGCATGGCCTGGCTCATTGCCGCCATTCCGGTTGCCGTGGAGCGTGCGGTCTCCGCCCCTTCGATTAAAGCCATTTTATCTTCAAACATAGCGCAAGTGGGATTACGCAGGCGCGAATAGGTATAACCATCCTGCTCGCCTTCAAAACGCGCGGCAGCATCTTCAGCGCAGTCATAAGCATAGCCAGATGTCATGAACATGCTTTCACTTGTTTCGCCGATTTCACTTCTATATGTGCCACCGCGAACAAGCTGGGTCGAAAGCCGCCACTTATCCGTTATGTTTCTGTTTTTACCTGTATCGCGTTTCATTTTCTGCTCACTTAGCCATTCTTCCTTTGTTTACGAAGTATGATCGAATAAAGACCATATTTCTACCAGAGAACGCTAATTACTACAGGATGCCCCACCAAGTACACAAAAAGTTGAACAAAATGGGTGATTCAATGAAACTTCATCGTGTGCGGAGCTAAGTTCACTCCCCATGTTAAACTGTTGATCATAAGGAAGAAGTGTACATGCCATTATCACGGGGCTTTCAGCACCTCTGTGCTTGACGACCATGCGGGATGACGCACACATCATATGATCCGGGTTCACATCAAGAATACCCCAGCAGTCCGTGGTGATCTCCACCACGTCTTCCTGTTCGTTCATTTCAGGAAATAAAATGAGCGAATGCGGGTCATGCGCATCGACATCAATGCCTTGCTCTTTAAAGAAAGACGCATATCCTGCGCGTAAACCCGCATCGTCTTCATGAGTAAAGGTACGACCCGCCACATGAATATCAAACCCTTGATCAGAAAGCCATTTTAGCCCCTGAAGCATAGGATCCCAGCTTCTCTCTCCCCGCTCTTGTTGATGAATCTTCTTGGTAAAATGATCGGTAGAAACGCGCAGTGAAAGCTTTTCACCATATTTTTCTTTAAGGTCGATCAGCGCCTCCTGATGGCGCATCATAGGCCGCATGGCGTTTGTGAGCACCAACAATCTAAACCCACGTGCGAGCGCACTTTCCATAATTTTCATAATATCCGGGTTCATAAAGGGCTCACCGCCGGTCAGGCCAATTTCCGTAACAGCTATATTCTGATCCCTGATTTCATCAAGGTATGTTTGAACTTCATCATGACTTATATAAACGAGAGCATCATTTTTAGGTGACGACTCTATATAGCAATTCACACATTCGAGATTGCAAAGCGTGCCGGTGTTAAACCAGAGCGTATCGAGGTTTTTGAGGTTTACATGCGCCCTCGTATCACCTTTTGCGGTTGTGCGCGGGTCACAGAATTTACCCAAAGTACTGTTAATTTTATCCATAATTTCAACATACAAGCAAAATGATACCCGGTCACATATAAAATCGTCACATATTTGTGATGCGGTTTTGAATTGATTTTATGCCTAAACAGTCCAAATATTCACTTATGATTTATAATCCTTACGCTGCGGTAGCAAAGGAACACAACAAAGATGAGCTTTTTAAAAGTCATACTGCCGACATTTATTCTATTCCTGTTCGCTGCAGGCGGCCAATCAGCAGCGAAACAAAGTGACGCAACACTTTTCACAATACCCGAAGAAGAGTTCTTGGCTCTGCTTATCTTCATCAATGATAAGCGGGATATTGATGATGCCATTTCGCGGCTTGACAAAAACTGGCAAAGAGAGCTTATTCCCATTCTGCTTGAAAGTTCGACGCTTACACCTTCGCCAGAAATGAGGAGCGAGATCTACAAATTGCTTAGGGCAAAAACTGGGGAGCGATTTCATAATAACATTAATGACTGGTTTGAGTGGCTTTGGCAAAATGATGAGAATATATCTTCAGGCTATGCACTTTATAAAGCGAACCTTTATAAGAACATTGATCCTCGGTTCGAATTTTACTTTAAAGACCGGCAACAAACCGCGAGAGTAAGACTCGACGAAATTCGCTGGGGCGGGGTTCAGCAAGACGGAATCCCACCGCTTCGAAATCCGGAAATGTTAGAAGCAAGTGAAGCCACTTACATGCAGGATGACAATATCATTTTTGGCATTGAAATTAATGGCGATGCACGTGCCTACCCTAAACGGATTCTCGCCTGGCATGAGATGTTCACGGATACAGTTGGAGGAGAGGATATTGCAGGTGTATACTGCACACTATGTGGCACGGTAATCCCATACAAAACCCAATTGGGCGACACAAAATACAATTTAGGCACCAGTGGTTTTTTATATCGGTCCAACAAACTGATGTATGATAGCAAGACTCAGTCATTATGGAATACCATGATGGGTGAACCGGTACTTGGTCCCCTGGCCGGAACAGGCGTACGCCTTGATTATGTGGGTGTGGTAACAACGACCTGGAGCGAATGGACAAAGCGCCATCCTAATACGATGGTTTTATCAATGAATACCGGCTTTAACCGCGACTACAGCGAAGGCGAAGCCTATAAAGATTATTTTTCAAATGATGATCTGATGTTCAGCACTCCGTTCAGCGATGATCGCCTTGATAACAAACAAGAAATTCTGGCCCTGCGTTTTGCGGCGAGCCCCGGCGAGCAACTGGCAATCGACGCAGAATTCCTTGCCAAAAATCCGCTCTACGTCGACGCAATTGGCCTTCAGAACTTAATTGTTCTTACCGATAAAAGTGGTGCAAACAGAGTCTATGATCCAGCAGACATCGTTTTTAGTGACTATGACGGGCAATCAACGGCGACTGATGAAAATGGCGTCAATTGGGCTCTAAACGAAAACGACTTAACAGCACCCGATGGACGCAAGCTTCCCCGATTACCGGCTCACAGAGCTTTCTGGTTTGGCTGGCATGCTGCTTTTCCGGAAACACGGCTAGTCAAATAAATCGACAAAACAAGACCAATTTAGTCTTGTAATTTTAAAAATAATCCCTATTTATACGCTATGCGCAACGGACACATGATTTTGTGTGCGCTGCGTTTTTTTGAGAAAATAGGGAAAAAGATAGATATCTCAATGCGTAAGCTTGTTATTATTTTGGCACTGGCGCCTATGCTGGCGATGAATATCGCGCCAAGCGTATTTGCTGTGGACGAAGCAAACCCTTTTCTCAGCGAACTGATTCCAGCCGAAAACATCTCGGAAACGGCTGAAAAATCTGAAGCTGAAAAAAAGTTTGTCGTCGGGCTTAAACTCCCTATGGACAATAATAAATTTCTTTCTGGTCACAAGTTAAATGACCTTTATGCCGTTCCGCCTGAACGTGCAGACCTACCCTACGAACCGCCCATCGCGTAATCACGTGAACCAACTGGTTCGACTTCACAAATAATTTATACAATAATTAATCGCATGACGCATTTCATGCGTACATATATATAAGAGCCAGATTTACATGGCTCGACCGATCTATTGAAAGGGGTTCATTATGGATCTTACTATGCACTGGGTAGGCATCGCGGCGATCGTCGTATTTGTGCTATCTTATTCACTTGTAATTGCAGAAGAGTATCTGCATTTAAAAAAATCAATTCCTGTCATATTGGGCGCAGGCATTATTTGGCTCATTATCGCTACGCAGTATATGAGCGATCCAAGCCACGCCACAGAGGAAGCCATCAAGCACTTATTGATCGAATTTGGCGAGCTGTTCCTGTTCCTGCTAGCGGCGATGACGTATGTTAACTCGATGAACGAAAGGGGCGTGTTTGATTCGCTCCGTGTCTGGCTTGTTCGACATCAGTTAAGCTATCGTCAGCTGTTCTGGGTGACCGGTATCATGAGTTTCTTCCTGTCACCTATTATCGATAACTTGACAACAGCACTCGTAATGTGTGCGGTGATCATGGCGGTTGGCCGCGACAATAATAAATTTATTGCAATTGGCTTTGTGAACATCGTGATTGCTGCGAACGCTGGCGGTGCGTTTAGCCCGTTTGGTGACATCACAACGCTGATGGTATGGCAAACAGGCATTATTGACTTCTGGACATTCTTTAACTTGTTTGTCCCGTCTGTGGTCAATTACGTCATCCCCGCAACGATTATGTCGCTGGCGGTAAGTACAGATGTTCCCGCAGTTGATATGGATGAGGAAGTACAGATGCTCCGAGGCGCGAAACGTATCATGGCGCTGTTTGGACTAACCATTGTAACTGCTGTTTCCTTCCACAGCTTTTTTCACATTCCACCATTCTTCGGCATGATGGTTGGTTTGGCCTACCTAAAGGCTTTCGGTCATTACTTGCGTGTTACACACGAATCGTATCATTCAACAATGCCTGGAGAAAAGCTGGGTGTTGGTGAAATTGGCGATACGCGCCAGTTTGACAGCTTCCGTGAAATAGCACGGTCTGAGTGGGACACACTTCTATTCTTCTTTGGCGTGATCATGTGTGTGGGTGGTCTAGGCTTTATTGGCTATTTGGCACTCGCTTCAAATTTCATGTACGTGGAGATGGGACCGACATTCGCCAACATCATGGTGGGTATCTTGTCAGCACTTGTTGACAACATCCCTGTAATGGTTGCAGTACTGCAAATGGACCTGACAATGGATACAATGCAGTGGCTTCTGGTAACCCTGACCGCTGGTGTGGGTGGTAGCATGCTCTCAATCGGCTCAGCCGCTGGTATCGCCCTGATGGGTCAGTCACAAGGTAAGTATACCTTCTTTGGTCACCTTAAATGGACGCCGGTGATTGCCCTTGGCTATGCCGCCAGCATCTGGGTTCATATGTGGAT
>JANQJN010000138.1 GCA_028281625.1 Emcibacteraceae bacterium
CCGTCAGGATCCTGCGCCCGGTCAAGTTCAAGTGTCCGCTGCAGTTCAGCCACGACCAAATCACGGGCTTCGTTTGCGGTGCGGTATCTGGTTTGAAGATCACCAACCACTTCGGCTGGTGCAATTGCTTTCCAGTCAAGCGTCATAAAAGTTATGGGATCAAAATGGTCGGCGTATCTATTGGTAATAAGAGTTGTCACTTCGTTGCCCTGCTCCACAAAATACGGATATGTGTAAGCCATGCTGCCATGTGCAGCTGACACGTATGGAAAATCGGTGAAAAGTACGTGTTCCCCATCGGTAATGCGTAAGGCCGCATTGGCTATGAAATTTATGGAAACCTGCTGTGCCTTAGCTGGAACAACAAAAACAATGCTCAAAGCGATACAAAGGATCGCGTTCTTTAGTGACCGAAAATACATTAGATACTCCTGATGTTACTACCCAATAAAAACTCAACTCATTTAATTCACAGGGGTAATTATATGATATTTTGCCCATAACACGCAAGAGGTGCGCAAAAATATCATATTATCGTCATATTTCGGGATTTCCAGGAAAGAAATGGTGCGGTCGAGAAGACTCGAACTTCCACGGGATCAACTCCCACAGCGGCCTCAACGCTGCGCGTCTACCAATTCCGCCACGACCGCATCTTCGTAGATTGGTAAATTAACTCAGGTGGAGTATCAAATGACACGGGAATGCGCAACAGAAATCGACTAAAAATGTCTATTTTTTTATAAAGCCAAGCTCGCGGAAGCTTTTAACACCTTCAAGCAGGGTAATGCCTATATTTTCGCCAGAGACCATAATCTCGCCCTTGGCGATCAGCTCACCATTGGCATAAATTTTAACCGGGCTATCGCAATGTTCCTGAAGTTCAATCACAGCACCACGGCCGAGTTTCAGCAGCTGCTTGACCGGCATCATGTTCTGACCAAGGACAACGGTCAGTTCAACTTCAACATCTTCAATGGCTTGTGACATGGGTGTCTCTTGTATTTAGTGTGTGAACAACATAAATATATACCTCAACAGTGAAACATTATAGTTATTTTTTGGTTAATTTTGAAAAGATATACGCCCCATGACCGCTGAACGACCCGAATGGAAAATAAGTGAAGGGCTTACCCCTTATGAAGACGCGCTTGCGTTGATGGAGCAGCGGGTCGCAGATATCCGGGCGGGAAATGCATCAGATCTGGTGTGGTTTGTGGAACATCCACCACTTTATACGGCTGGCACATCCTCAAAAGATGGTGACCTTCTTGCCCCAAAACGCTTTCCTGTCTATTACGCGGGGCGCGGGGGACAATACACCTATCACGGTCCGGGACAACGGGTGGTTTATGTGATGCTGGATCTGGATAAGCGCGGTCGCGACGTCCGTAGATATATCGCCGATCTGGAACGCTGGATCATCGATACCCTTGCTGAATTTAACGTTCATGGGGAGACCCGCGACGGCCGGGTCGGTGTCTGGGTCGAACGGGACGGAAACCGCGAAGATAAAGTCGCTGCCATTGGTGTACGTATTCGAAAATGGGTTACATTTCACGGTATTTGTATCAATGTGGAACCGGACTTAAGCCATTATACAGGCATTGTCCCCTGCGGTATTTCAGAACATGGTGTGACATCACTTGTGGATCTGGGGCTACCGGTCAATATGGATGACCTTGATGCCGCGCTCAAACGCACCTGGCAAAAAATATTTGGCTAAAGGCTATTCACCGCGTCTTTCGTGTAAGTTAATTGAGGGCTTCTGGATGAACCCTTTCTGGGTAATACCCATGGCTTCTGTACGCTGAATCTCGCTAACCTTTGCCGCAGGTGGACCTACATGGGCCATTTTTATCATTTTTTCCACCTCTTCATCCGGTCCTACAAAAAGGGCCTCAACTGTCCCATCTGAACGGTTCCTCACCCAGCCATCCAAGCCAAGAGAACTCGCATTTCTTACCGTCCAATCGCGAAAAAAAACACCCTGAACACGCCCATGAATAAGGGCCCGAACCGCTTTATGACCTTCGTCCAGCATAATCTAATCAAATTCCATGATGATTTCATCAACCGCAAGGCTGTCGCCTGCCGCCGCAGTAAGCTTGGCGACTTTCCCGTCCCGTTCTGCGCGAAGAACATTTTCCATTTTCATGGCTTCCACGATACAAAGCGCTTGCCCTGCCCTTACCTCGTCGCCTTCCGCCACATCGATTGAGACCACAAGCCCGGGCATAGGACACTGAAGATATTTTGACATATCCTCTGGCACTTTTTCCGGCATTAGTGCTGCCAGTTCCATTTCACGTTCACTTCGTACATGAATCACTTCACTGGCGCCATCATAAGTAAGGCGGTATCCATCGGCCAGATACTCCACTTCCACATTCACCGGTTCACCATTGATTTTGCCAGAAAACACTGGATTACCTGGAGCCCAAAGCGTTTCAACACTATAGACGACACCCCCGGTGATGACGTTGCAGCCATCATTGGTCATAAGGAAGTTTGCTGACTGGGTTTCACCTTCAATCAGGATCTGCCAGGTTTCGGAAAATCCACTGGCGTCTTCATTCATCCGTCCGCTTATGGTCGATTGGCGTCCCACCTCGCATGAATGAACTGTTGTCGCCACCGCCACCATAATGTTCCAGGCTTCAAGGCTTAAGCTGCCGCCGTTAAAGCCATCGGGATATTCTTCTTCGATATATTTGGTGGAAATGTCACCGCTTCTGAAGCGAGGTGCTTTAAGAACGTCGGATAGGAAGGCGATGTTGTGGCCGACGCCGCGGATGTAATATTCATCCAGCGCAAGCCGCAGCTTATCAATTGCTTCATCACGGTCTTCGCCATAGGAAATTAACTTTGAAATCATCGGATCATAATAAATACTGATCTCGGATCCTTCAAAAATACCACTATCGATGCGAATGTGATCGTCTTCCTCTGGTGGGCGATAATCGGTAACCCTACCCGTTGATGGTAAAAAGCCACGTAGCGGATCCTCGGCATAAACACGCGCTTCCATAGCCCAGCCATCAACCCTTACATCTTCCTGCTTGATGTTGAGCGGCTCCCCGGCCGCGCTTCTGATCATTTGTTCCACCAGATCAACACCGGTGACAAGTTCCGTAACAGGATGCTCCACTTGAAGTCTGGTGTTCATTTCAAGGAAGTAAAAATTCTGATCTTTATCGACGATAAACTCAACGGTACCAGCAGAGCTATACTCAACCGCCAGCGAAAGTGCGATGGACTGTGTGCCCATATTGACCCGCGTTTCCATTTCAAGGAATGAGCTTGGCGCTTCTTCAATTACCTTTTGATGGCGGCGCTGAATGGAACATTCCCGCTCCGCCAGATAAATCACGTTGCCGTGTTTATCTCCAAGCACCTGAATTTCAATATGGCGAGGGTTTTCAATAAATTTTTCAGCAAAGACGCGGTCGTCACCGAAGCTTGATTTGGCTTCATTGACCGCAGAATTAAACCCTTCACGGGCTTCATCGTCATTGTAAACTACCCGCATCCCTTTACCACCGCCCCCGGCAGAGGCCTTGAGCATCACAGGATATCCAATGTTGTTTGCGATCTTTACTGCCTCATCCGCATCCTTGATTACGCCCATATGCCCAGGAATGGTGTTTACACCCGCTTCCTCGGCAAGTTTTTTGGAAGAGATTTTATCCCCCATCACACCAATAGCCTTAACGCCTGGACCAATAAAGGTAATACTTTCTTTTTCCAAACGTTCACAGAAAGCGGCGTTCTCAGACAGGAACCCATATCCCGGATGGATAGCATCTGCGCATGTCTCTTTGGCAGCATCAACGATTTTATCGATCACAAGATAGCTTTCGGCGGCTGCGGCTGGGCCAATATGCACCGCTTCATCAGCCATTCGCACGTGAAGTGCATCGGCATCAGCGTCGGAATAAACGGCGACCGTTGAGATACCCATTTTTTTGGCAGTTTTAATCACACGACAGGCAATTTCACCGCGGTTTGCAATCAGAATTTTATTGAACATTCAGGGCTCCTACAGCGGTATGTTGTCGTGTTTTTTCCATGGATTTTCCAGCTCTTTATTCTTGAGCATTCGAAGTCCACGGCTGATTCTGCGACGTGTTGCGTGCGGCATAATTACATCATCGATATATCCCCTACGAGCTGCCACGAAGGGATTGGCAAATTTATCGGAATACTCCTGAGTTTTTGCGGCCAGCTTATCTTCGTCTTTGGCTTCTTCACGGAAAATAATTTTCACAGCGCCCTCAGCGCCCATTACGGCGATCTCTGCCGTGGGCCACGCAAAATTGAGGTCCCCACGCAGATGCTTTGATGCCATCACATCATACGCACCGCCGTAAGCTTTGCGCGTAATCACAGTAATTTTTGGCACCGTCGCTTCCCCGTAAGCAAACAAAAGTTTTGCGCCATGCTTGATGATGCCGCCATATTCCTGTGACGTACCTGGAAGGAAACCCGGCACATCAACAAAAGTTATAATAGGAATGTTAAAGCAGTCACAGTAACGGACAAATCGCGCTGCTTTTCGCGATGCATCATTGTCAAGGCATCCCGCTAGGACCATAGGCTGATTGGCAACAATGCCCACCGTTGCCCCTTCAATACGGCCAAAACCGGTGATGATATTTTTGGCGAAAGACGGCTGTGTTTCAAAAAAATCGCCTTCATCGACCGTTTTACGGATCAGCTCATGCATATCATAGGGCTTGTTGGGATTATCTGGAATCAGACTATCAAGGCTATCCTCTTCGCGGTTATGTTGATCAAATGTTTGCCGCGTGGGCGGTTTTTCTTTGTTGTTCAATGGCATAAAATCAATGAAGCGGCGTGTTTGTTTGATCGCTTCAAGATCATTTTCGTAGGCATTGTCGGCAACGCTGGACTTCACTGTATGGGTTGTCGCACCGCCCAATTCTTCCTGTGTGACCACTTCGTTGGTGACAGTCTGGACCACATCAGGGCCAGTCACAAACATATATGAACTATCTTTGACCATAAAAATGAAATCAGTCATGGCTGGTGAATAAACAGCACCACCCGCACACGGTCCCATGATCAGCGAAATTTGCGGCACAACGCCGGAAGCAAGCACATTCATCTGAAACACATCAGCATAGCCCCCAAGGGCGGCCACCCCTTCCTGCATGCGCGCCCCACCAGAATCATTGATGCCCACAATAGGTGCGCCGGACTTCATAGCCATATGCATAATTTTACAGATTTTTTCGGCGTGTGTTTCAGAAAGCGAACCGCCAAATACCGTAAAATCCTGACTGTAGACAAAAATAAGCCGACCATTTACGGTTCCAGAACCAATAACAACGCCATCGCCAGCCACTTTGTTATTTTCCATACCGAAGTCAATACAGCGATGTTCCTTGAACATGTCATATTCTTCGAAACTGCCTTCATCGACCAGAAGTTCAATCCGTTCGCGTGCGGTCAGTTTTCCCTTCGCATGCTGCGCCTTGATCCGGGCTTCACCACCACCTTTGCGGGCAGATTCGCGCCGCTCTTCAAGTTTATCAAGGATATCCTGCATAAATGCCTCCCTAAAAATGTTACTGATTAGTAACATAAAATAGTTAACATCTTCAACCTATTTTTAGCCGTTTGAACTCAATTGAAGAAATAGATGCGAATTTTTGAGCTCTGCCCTCAGATTTTCTCTTCTTTCCTCGGCTTCTTGGTCGGACCCCCATTGGGAAATTTGGAAGTTTTCATCCAGATGTCCGGCGTCCCAAGCTTCGTCAAGCGACAAATAACCACAGTAAAGAGCATAGCCGATGGTCACCGACCCAGTCACAGTGATCATGCCATGAAGAGCAGTGAGTTTGTAACTATCTAGTGCTTCAAATGCCTGACGGATATTAATGAGGTCTTGTTCATCTTGCTCCAAAAATATAATGCCATGCGCAACTTTGAAATTAATTCCAAGGTGATCATTGATCCAATCGAGCAAGGGATTCCAGGTCTTATCCTGAAGTTGGATAAGCTCTTTCGGATGTTCCGCGCGATAGCAGATTTGATCGGACTCAGCGTATTTTACCAGTTCATCAATTAGCTCATCCCGCCTTGTTTCTACCCGGTCAATGGCTGTATTGGCCAGCTTTGTAATCGGCATTGACTGGGGATCGACCTCTTCCTTCTGCTCATCCCATTCTTTGGCAACCTCTTCCGCCATTTTTTTCGTGGGCATAAGGCAGGACCGTTTAGCTGGTGTTTTAATGGCGCGTCCGTCTAATAATGTTGTAAACCAATCCCCCTCGGTTCCAACAGATACCTGTTTATAAAATCGCTTCATTTATGCTTTCACCAAATCAACTATTTCGGAAATTTCGTGTACAATATGGTCTGCTCCGCAAGACACAAGCTCATCGTGCGCATGATATCCCCAAGTGACCCCAATCGAGCGTACACCTGCATTTGCCGCCATGACAATATCGTAAGTGGTATCCCCGATCATAAAGGCGTTTTCCTTTTCCACGCCAGTGTCATTAAGGGCCACGTTGATCATGGACGGGTGTGGTTTTCCCGGTCCATCATCAGCGGTATTCAGGGTCACGAAATAGTCCTGAAGACCATGATTATTCAAGGTGTTATGAAGCCCCCGTGTTGATTTGCCTGTCGCAATACCAAGTAAAATTCCGGTATCATGCAAATTGTTAATAACATCAAGAACCCCATCATAAAGTGGCTCTTCATGATCATCCTGGGTTCTTAAATATTGAAAATGCTCAATAAATGCTCGATGAATAAGCTTATGATCATGCTCGCTTAACGACCCAAACCCGGTGGTGATTGCTTCCATCAGGGAAAGGCCCACCATACGGCGCACCAACTCATCACCCGGATAAGGAATGTTGTGTTTTTCGCATGCATGGATCATGGAACTAATGATCATATGCTGACCGTCCACCAAGGTTCCATCACAATCAAATATGGCAAGTTTTAAAGCGTCAGACATCATCAATTTCCTCAAACGGATTTTCTGAATATTCAGGATCGAAACCAAATAAATCCCAGCTTTCCAACATATGATGGGGAAGCGTTGCACTTACCGAAAGCACACCACCATCCGGATGATTAATTTCAAGGGAGCGCGCGTGAAGATGAAGCTTCCGACTTATGGGGCCATCAATGAAGGCTTCCTTTGCGCCATATTTACCGTCACCAACAATTGGTGTTTCAAGAACGGTCGCATGGACGCGGATTTGATGTGTGCGTCCGGTAACCGGACGAAAGGCCATCCAGGTTGCCTCGCCTGCTGCACTGTCGATAATCTTAAAATCCGTGACTGCACGCTTTCCCGCGTCAGAGACCATCATCCTTTCACCACCCGCACCAGGTTCTTTATCAAGCGGTGCGTTTATCACACCATCGGCTTGCGGAGGTCGGCCTTTCACCAGCGCCCAATAGATCTTATTGGTATTGCGATGCTTAAAGCTTTCAGTGAGCTTTTTTGCTGCGGCGCCGGTTCTGGCAAGCACCAAAACACCGCTTGTATCCTTATCAATTCGGTGCACCAGCTTCGGCCTATCTTTTTTATCACCAGTAAGAGCGTCCAGCATGCCATCCACATGGCGTTTGGTATTTGTGCCACCCTGCACCGCAAGACCGGGTATTTTGTTTAGTACGATTACGCTATCGTCCTGATAAATCACCATGGAGCGCATCAGCGCAGCATCTTCGTCGGACACTGGGTTTTTCTGTTTCGGTTTCCTGTTCGCTATACGCTCTTCTTTACCCAGCGGCGGAAGTCTGATTTCCATACCCGCTTCAAGTCGGAAGTTGGCTTTCACGCGCTTACCATCCACCCGCACTTCGCCTTTGCGCAAAATTTTTGACAGACGGCCGTAGCTAAGCCCTGGAAAATGGACTTTGAACCATTTATCCAGACGCCAGTCTTCTTCTGTGTCCTTTACATATTCCCGTGAAACGCCAGCCATAATTGATCCTAATAAATCGCCTTGCCGGCAAAAATACCTGCGAAAAGGGCAACAAGCCCCAGAAAGACCGAACCAAGCGCATAAATCGCCGCCGTGGAAAACTGATCCTTTTCAAGCATCGCTCCTAGTTCCAGTGAAAAGGCGGAAAAAGTAGTGAAGCCACCGAGGATACCTATCACCAGAAAGGCCTGCCACTGTTCGGAAAGTGAAAATTTATAGACAATTAACTCGTATAGTAGTCCGATCAGGAAAGAACCGACGATATTCACTGTTAGCGTGCCCCACGGAAATCCCGGTCCCATTACATTGAACATGAGCCGGCCAACAAGGTAGCGACCGGTCGCACCGATGGCTCCCCCCGCCGCAACTGCCAGTATCATGTTCATCGCCCCTGACCTTTCAATTTATTTATCCAGTTGTCTTTTAAAGATTTTTTTGAAATAATCCAACCACATACTGAAATTATTCCCTGGGGAGCCTAATTTGTTTCCGCTTTCAATATTTCTGAACAAGCTTATCAGCCATGGTACGTTAAATGTGATCGATACCAAAGGAAAAAAGCATGCATTTGTGGGAACAGAAAACCCGGAAGTAACCATCCGCTTCACAGATCCCTCGCTACTTTGGAAACTTTTTTTAAAGCCTGATTTAAAGGCCGGTGAGGCTTATATGGACGGTACTTTGATTGTCGAGCCGCCGCACAATGTGTTCGACTTCCTGAACCTTATAACCAAAAACATGGAATGGCGTCCCGATAATCCCTTTCACTTGATGGGTGGGGATCCCTACAGCCGCTTTAAGGGCTGGCTGAATCAAATCAACTGGCCAGGTAAATCCAAAGACAACGTTGCCCATCATTATGATCTCTCCGATGATCTATATGATTTATTTCTGGATCCAAACAGGCAATATTCGTCGGCATTTTTCATCGATGACGATGATTCATTGGAGCAAGCGCAAAAAAACAAGATGAACCTGCTAGCGAAAAAACTACTGCTTAAGCCTGAACATAACGTTCTGGACATTGGCTGCGGTTGGGGCGGGCTAAGTCTTCATTTAAGCGATGTATCCGGTGCGAATGTCACTGGCGTCACACTCAGTGAAGAACAGCTGAAGGTCGCGCGGAAAAATGCGGAACATAATGGCAAGGTTAGCTACCGCCTTCAGGACTACCGTCTTGTTGAGGAACAGTTCGATCGTGTGGTTTCCGTTGGCATGTTTGAACATGTTGGAAGGAAGCAATATCAAACTTTTTTCAATAAGATCTATGATTGCCTTACAGAAGATGGGGTTGCACTAATCCATACCATTGGTCGCGCGGACGGCCCCGGTGAAACAGACCCCTGGACCAAAAAATATATCTTCCCGGGCGGATATGCTCCCGCGCTATCTGAAATTGCGCCAGCGATTGAAAAATCAGGGCTATATATCACTGATATGGAAGTGCTGCGCCTACATTACGCCAACACGCTTACGGAATGGCGCAAGCGTGTTGATGCCAATAAAGATAAAATCATTGAGCTTTACGATGACAAATTCTTGAGGATGTGGGAGTTTTATCTGGCCAGTGCCGAATGTGCCTTCAGAAACCTTGGGCACGTGGTGTTTCAGTTTCAGCTTACAAAATGGCAGGATAATGTACCGCTCACCCGCCGCTATTTATGGGACTAATTTTTTTCCGCCCGTAGCTTATTCCAATAGTCCAGTCGCTTGGCGATTTCACGCTCAAAACCACGTTCTGCGGGCCTATAATATTCTTCACGCTCCAGCCCTTCCGGGAAATAATCCTGACCGGAAAAGCCATCTTTAGCATCATGATCATACTCATATCCCTTGCCGTATCCCATATCCTTCATCATCTTGGTTGGTGCGTTCAGGATATGCATCGGCGGATTAAGGGAACCGGTTTCCTTGGCACGGCGTTTCGATGCTTTCTCGGCCTTGTAAACCGCATTTGATTTGGGCGCTGTGCCCAGGTAAATCACCAATTGCGCAATGGCAATGTCGCCTTCGGGGGAGCCTAAAAATTCATACATTTCCTTAGCCGCGTTGGCCTGGACGATCGCTTGTGGATCGGCAAGGCCAATATCCTCCACCGCGAAGCGCACCAGCCGACGCAGGATATAAAGCGGTTCTTCACCTCCTGCCAGCATTCTCGCCGTCCAATAGAGGGCCGCATCGGTATCGGATCCACGTAGCGACTTATGAAGGGCGGAAATCAGATTATAATGCCCTTCACGGTCTTTGTCATAAACCGGTGCACGCTTTTGCAGTACTTGCAGTAGCGCATTACCGTCTAGTTCTTCATCAAACTTAAGACCAAGGAGGATTTCAGCCAGATTAAGAAGGTACCTGCCGTCGCCGTCCGCCATATTGTAAAGCATCGCCCGCGCGTCATCGGTAACGGGGAGCTTCTTACCCTCAAGTTCTTCCGCGCGAGTAAGAAGCTCCTCCATGGCATTGTTATCAAGTCGATTAAGGGTAAGAACCTGCATCCTTGAGAGCAACGCCGCGTTTAGTTCAAATGATGGGTTTTCTGTGGTTGCACCCACCAGTACGATGGTGCCGTCTTCAACATAGGGAAGAAAACCGTCCTGCTGAGATCGATTAAAGCGGTGAATTTCATCTACGAACAGTAGCGTGCCTTTACCTGTCCGGCGACGTTCCTTCGCTGCGTCAAAACATTTGCGGAGATCGGCGACGCCTGAAAAAACAGCAGAGATCTGTTCGAAGTAAAGGTCTGTGTCTTCAGCAAGTAGTCTGGCTGTTGTTGTTTTACCCGTTCCCGGTGGCCCCCAGAAGATGAGTGAAGACAGATGCCCAGCGCTGAGCATCCGGCCTAATGTCCCATCAGGATCAGTCAAATGACCCTGGCCCACTACTTCTGACAATTTTTGAGGTCTTAAACGGTCAGCGAGCGGTCGTGGCGCCCCTTCCTCCAATCCTGCACTCGCAAAAAGATCGCTCATCGACAGCTATAGCTCCCACGGCCACGGGCGGTACATTCAATCAAGCGGCCAGCGCGGCGAACCGCGAATGACACATCGGCACCCACATCATCAAGAATATCTTCCAGATCATCGACGGTTTCAATATCTTCATCATCGATACTTTCGAAAATATCGCCTGGGCGCAGCACATTAAGCCTGCGCACAGGGCTTGAACGATCAATATCAAGAATGATTACACCATCCTCAAACATGCTAAGACCCAGTTCTTCCGAAAAGGCCGGAGAGAGATTACCGACTTCCATATTTTCAAAAATATGATCACCATCGAGCACCGTAATATCCCGCGGCGGAATTTCAGGCGCTGATTCAAGTTCCACCGTTAGCTCGCGAATGTCACCACCGTCCAGCACACCAAGCACCATTTCGCCGCCGATTCTGCCAAGACCAATAAAGTATCTTAGTCCTTGAGTGTCATAAATTTCTTCACCGTCAATGGTTAGGATCACGTCACCTGGATTAAGGCCAGCGCGATCAGCCGGGCTATCCGGGAACACATTATCCACCAACACACCGCCAGGGCGGTCAAAGCCAAGGCTTTCAGCAATTTCGGAGCTTACCGCTTGTCCGGTTGCGCCAAACCAAGGGCGGACAATTTCACCATCATTCAGGGCCGCATTGAGCACAAAGTCAACCATGCGGACAGGAATGGCAAAACCGATGCCGTTTGAACCACCACTGCGTGAATAAATGGATGTGTTAATGCCAACCAGCTTCCCGTCCATCCCAACAAGCGCACCTCCGCTGTTACCAGGATTTACCGCTGCATCGGTCTGAATAAAGAACTGGTAATCATCATCACCCACTTGCGTGCGGGCAAGAGCGGAAACAATACCGCTACTCACGGACTGACCGACGCCAAATGGATTTCCGATCGCAAGCACCAGATCGCCCACTTCAATATCTCCGCTCGGTGCAAATTCAAGCACAGAGAGCGGTTCGCCTTCCGGTTCAATCTGAAGAATGGCGAGATCAGTACTTTCATCCATCAAGATCACGTCTGCTTCAAACTCCCGGCGATCATTCAGTGCCACTGTAATTTCATCAGCACCTTCGATTACGTGAAAATTGGTGACAATCACACCTTCTTCGCGGACGATCACACCGGACCCGAGAGAGCGTTCAATGCGTTCACGTGGGGTGCTTCTACCGCCAAAAAAACGGCTAAAGAAAGGATCATCCAGAAAAGGGGACGTGCGTGTTCGCACCACTCTCTTTGTATATATATTGACCACCGCCGGTGCCGCTTCACGCACAACCGGAGCGTAGGAAAGTTTAACCTGCGCGTCTGAGACTGGTACCTGTCTGTTAACCTGATCCTGCGCAACAGAGCTGGATTGCATCGAGCCGTTCATCAGAACCAATGTCAGTGCAAAAAGTGACAAAAGGCCTAATCCATATTGCATCAGTTTTTTCATAACCATTCCAATAAATTATCAATCTCTAACCTAACGTATAATTATGATACGTGGCAAAAATATGCACTCTTCAAAATAGAAAAAAGGCAGCTACCAAAAGCTGCCTTTTTAATCTAGTTCGATTTAATTATTTTGCAAGGGATCTGCCGGCAGAACCCAGATCCTCAAAAGCTTCGTCCAGACGCTCTACGAAGGAGAGTTCGCCTTGACGCAGCCACTTGCGCGGATCATAGAATTTCTTCTGCGGAGAACCATCATCAGGATCAATTTGATGTTTGAAAGCAACCGGATGGGCATCAACGTAATTTCCAACACCATTCGCGAAGGCAAACTGTGTATCGGTATCGATATTCATTTTGAAAACGCCATATGAAATCGCCGCTTCAATTTTGTCTTTTTCAGAACCGGAGCCACCATGGAAAACCAGATTCAGCGGCTTAGCAGCTGTACCATGGGTCTTTTCAACCAGATCCTGGCTGTTTTTGAGGATTTCAGGGCGCAGTTGCACGTTTCCTGGCTTATAAACGCCATGGACGTTACCAAAGGAGGCCGCGACCGAGAAATGCCCAATTGGTGTCAGAAGGTCATAAGCTTTAAGCACATCTTCCGGTTGGGTGTAGAGATGGGAGCTGTCCGCCCCTTCTTCGATATCATGACCAACACCGTCTTCCTCACCACCGGTGATACCAAGCTCAATTTCAAGGCTCATATCAATCTTGGCCATACGCTCGAGAACACGGGCACATTCATTCAGGTTCACATCAATTTCTTCTTCGGAAAGATCAAGCATATGTGATGAATAGAGCGGCTTACCTGTTGCTGCGTGATGCGCTTCGGAATGGGAGATCAGATCTTCCACCCATGGCACCAGTTTCATATTGGCGTGGTCCGTATGAAGCACGGCACAGATACCGTAATGTTCCGCAAGCAAATGCACGTGCTGTGCCGCGGAAACAGCACCAAGTACTTTTGCTTTTGCACCATCTTCCATGCCCTGCCCGGCATAAAATTGCGCACCGCCATTTGAAAACTGAATAATCACGTCAGAATTATTCTTCGCCGCAGCTTCCATAACCGCGTTTACACTGTCCGTCCCAACACAGTTTACCGCTGCAAGGGCGTAGCCGCCGTCCTTACACGCATTTACCAGTTCCACATAATCTTCGCCGCTTACCACACCTGGTTTAAGTGCCATTTTGATTTTCCTTTTTGATGAATTTTCATTTTTTATAACTATAGATTCTAATCTATTTACCCGCAAGATTAAGCGTGAGTGCTTCACGAAAAATTAACAGGACACAAAAAAAAGCAGCTCAAATTGAACTGCTTTTTTTAGAATTATTTTTTGGGAGCTTTATGCGACGGCTTCTTCTTCGAAATCATCTTCGTCAAAATCAGGTCCGCTCAATTGACCTTTCGCGTCTTCGTCGCGATCAACAAGTTCGATCACTGCAACTGGTGCAGCATCACCGTGGCGGAAACCAGCCTTAAGAACGCGAGTGTATCCACCCTGACGATCCTGATAACGCTCCGCAAGTGTATCAAACAATTTTGCTACCGCATCGATTTCCACTTCATCACGGATAAGATCCTTTGAAATCTGTGGAAGCTTCGCTGCAGCTTGACGACGTGCGTGAAGAGTGCCGCGTTTCGCAAGCGTAATCAGACGCTCAACGATGGGGCGCAGCTCTTTTGCTTTTGGCAGCGTTGTTACAATTTGCTCATGCTTGATCAGCGCATGTGCCATGTTAGCAAACATCGCTTTACGATGACTGCTTGTTTTATTCAGCTTACGGCCAGCTTTGCGATGGCGCATAGTCTCTACTCCTATATGAGGGGGTTTCCGCCTTCGGACCCGGTCCCATTAAATTAAAATTCTTGTTCCAGTTTTTTCACAAGTTCTTCGATATTCTCTGGTGGCCATCCCGGATTTTCCATACCAAGACGCAGACCCATCGAGGAAAGAACTTCTTTAATTTCATTCAGTGATTTACGACCAAAGTTTGGTGTACGCAGCATTTCTGCCTCTGTCTTGCGCACAAGGTCACCAATGTAAACAATGTTATCGTTCTTCAGGCAGTTTGCTGAACGAACAGAAAGCTCAAGCTCGTCCACACGGCGAAGAAGGTTACGGTTAAATTCTGGCTCGTCACTTTCTTTATCAGCTGATGTATCTTCCGGTTCATCGAAATTGATGAACGTTTGAAGTTGATCCTGAAGGATACGTGCCGCAAATGCGATTGAATCTTCCGGTGTTACAGTACCGTCAGTTTCGATGTCCATTGTCAGCTTATCATAATCAAGGATCTGACCTTCACGTGTGTTATCGACTTTGTAGCTTACACGTGTTACCGGCGAGAACAGACTATCCACAGGAATAAGACCGATCGGTGCATCGTCTGCGCGGTTTTTCACGGCAGCGACATACCCTTTACCTGTATCAACAGTCAGTTCCATACGAAGATCTGCACCATCATCGAGGTTACAGATCACAAGATCAGGATTATGAATAATAATACCTGTTACTTCTTCAATCTGTGCCGCTGTCACTTCACCTGGGCCTGTGGCTTGTAGTGAAAGACGGCGGGCGCCTTCAAACTCACCATCAATGCTCACGGCAAGCTTTTTGATGTTCAGGATGATATCCGTAACATCTTCTCGTACGCCAGCGATTGATGAAAATTCATGCAGCACATTGTCAATATGAACAGAAGTCACAGCAGCACCCTGCAGTGACGACAGAAGAACACGACGAAGCGCATTACCGAGTGTCATACCAAAACCACGCTCAAGTGGTTCAGCCACAACGGTTGCTTTTCTACGTCCTTCACCCTTTTGTGTGATTTCAAGGGTTGTTGGTTTAATTAGCTCTTGCCAGTTATTTTGGATCACGGTCAAATCCTTATCTATTTAGGTCAGGCTTAATATAAACAATATCTCCCGTTCCTGAGCACGAGAGATATTAAAACTTACACTCTACGGCGCTTCGGTGCGCGGCACCCGTTGTGCGGGATTGGCGTCACGTCACGAATCGACGTAATAGTAATTCCAAGTGCCATCAAAGCACGAAGCGCTGATTCGCGACCAGAGCCTGGTCCCTTCACTTCAACTTCGAGTGTCTTGATGCCATGTTCCATTGCTTTTTTACCGGCATCTTCACCAGCGATCTGCGCCGCATATGGTGTTGATTTACGTGAGCCTTTAAAGCCCATCGCGCCAGCTGTTGACCAGGAAATAGTATTTCCCTGAACGTCAGCAATTGTAATGATAGTATTGTTAAAAGTACTGTTTACGTGTGCAATACCATTTGTGATGTTTTTACGCTCGCGGCGTTTAACTCTTTTTTCACCAGCCATTGTCAGTATCCTTATTTCTTCTTACCGGCAATCGCAACGGCTTTACCCTTACGAGTACGCGCGTTGGTGCTAGTACGTTGACCGCGAACAGGTAATTTCTTACGGTGACGCAGGCCACGGTAAGTACCAAGGTCAAGTAAACGTTTAATGTTCATTGCAACATCACGACGGCGATCACCTTCAACCAAATATTCGGCATCAATGGTTTCACGGATTTTAATCACTTCCGCATCGCTCAGGTCATTCACTCGACGTTCCGGTGCAATACCATTTTTCTCACAAATTTCTTTTGCACTTGTAAGCCCAATCCCATGGATGTAGGTCAGTGCGATTTCCACCCTTTTTCCGGTGGGTATGTTAACGCCAGAAATACGCGCCACGATCGTTTCTCCCGATCTAAAAATTCAAACATTTCAGCAACAAATATCACGCTAAAAAGCATGACAAGAAGTTGCGCGATTATAGGTATTAAGGAGACTTAGTCAACCTCTGTGGAATAGCTTTTTAAAAAAAACTTTTCCCCATAGATACAAGGCTTAATTCAAGCCACTTAATACATCACTTATTTGGGCGGTGACATCATCGATGCCAGCCATCCCGTCTACCGTTTTCAGAACCCCTTGACCATTATAATATGGTAGCAATGGAGCAGTCTGAGCATGGTAGGCTTCCAGACGAGAAGACACGGTTTCCCGATTGTCATCCGCCCGGCGTTTGAAATTCGTAGAGCCACAGTTATCGCATACGCCATCAACTTTGGGCTTAAGGTTTTGGTCGTGGTAACCTTGATTACAGTCTGCGCATGTATAACGCCCTGTAATCCGGTCCACGAGTGCTTCATCATCGACCTGCATTTCGACAACTGCGTCGAGCTTCAGGTTTTTCTGACCAAGCATATTATCTAAGGCTTCCGCCTGTGCAACGGTCCGTGGAAAGCCGTCCAGCAAGAAACCATTCTTGCAATCGTCTTCTTCGATACGGTCCGCGATAATTCCTACAACAATTTCATCAGTTACGAGCTTACCCGCATCCATGAAATCTTTGGCTTTCTTGCCAACTTCTGTTTGAGCTGCAACAGCGGCTCTAAGCATATCTCCAGTGGAGAGCTGAACCAGTCCCTGCGCGCTTTCAATCCTTTGTGCCTGTGTTCCCTTACCTGCGCCGGGAGGGCCGAGTAGAATAATAATCATCTGCGGCGCCTCTGTCTTTTGCCACCACGAAGTTTTGATTTCTTCATCAGACCTTCATATTGGTGGGCCATCAGATGGCTGTGAACTTGTCCTACAGTATCCATGGTTACATTGACCACGATCAGAAGCGACGTACCACCGAAGTAGAATGGGATCGCATACTGGGCTTTGAGAACTTCTGGAAGCAGACAGACAAAGCAAAGATAAATCGCACCAACTGTGGTCAGGCGTGTGAGCACATAATCAAGATATTTTGCGGTATTTTTACCAGGCCGGATGCCTGGAATAAATCCGCCATATTTTTTCAGATTGTCAGCAGTTTCGTCCGGATTAAACACAAGTGATGTGTAGAAGAAACAGAAAAATACAATACCAACCACATAAAACAGCATATAAAGCGGCTGTCCTGGGCCAAGCAATGATGTAAGTGTGGTTACCCACTCTGGGCTGTTTTCGCTGGCAAAACCAGCCAGTGACATCGGCATCAAAAGAAGCGACGATGCAAAGATTGGCGGAATAACACCCGCTGTGTTGAGCTTCAGTGGCATGTGGGATTGTTCGCCTTGAGCCATGCCGTTTGCCTGTTGACGCTTTGGATACTGGATTAGTACACGACGCTGTGCGCGCTCAACAAACACGATAAGAGCAATCACACCAACCACCATTGCAATAAGTGCAACAATGAACAGTGGGCCACCAAGGGTTCCTTTTGAACTCATATCCAGGGTACTTGCAATCGCAATTGGAAGCTGCGCAACAATACCCGCAAAAATGATTAGGGAAATACCATTACCCACACCGCGAGCAGTGATTTGTTCACCAAGCCAGACAAGGAACATGGTTCCGCCTGTCAGTGTAATCACTGTTGTGAGACGGAAAAACAGTCCTGGGTCTGTGGCGATATTCGCTTCAAGACCAGTTGCAATCGCATAAGACTGTACAATACAAAGCGCTACTGTACCGTAACGAGTGTATTGATTGATCTTGCGACGACCAGCCTCACCTTGCTTCTTTAGTTCCTTAAGCTCTGCGCTCATGGATGTCAAAAGCTGCATGATGATTGAGGATGAAATGTAAGGCATAATGCCGAGTGCAATCAGGCTCATACGCTGAATTGCACCACCATTGAACAGGTCAAGCATCCCAAGAATCCCGCCTTGGTTTTGGTTAAACATCTGTTCAAGCGCAACGGGATCAATGCCTGGCAGCGGTACATACGTCGCCAGGCGATAAATCATAAGAGCAATCAGCGTGAACCAAATGCGTTGCTTAAGTTCGGTTGCTTTCGAAAAAGTTCCCAAACTAAAATTTTGCGCTAATTGTTCCGTTGCTGATGCCATCTTTTAATCCCTATCCTTAAAATCGATTACTTCTATGTAAGGTTAAGAAGCTTCTTTTTCAACCTTCGCCGGTACTGTTACCGTTCCGCCAGCCTTTTCAACCGCTGCAATCGCAGCAGCAGAAGCACCGGAAACTTCAACATTTACCTTAGCTTTAAGTTCACCATTTCCAAGAAGACGAACACCATCTTTAACGCGTGTCACCACACCCGCGGCTTTCAGCACGTCAACAGTAATTGGTTTTTTCGCATCGATTTTCTTGGCGTCGATTGCCTCCTGTAGGCGACCAATATTAACCGGAACAAAGTTTTTAGAGTTAATATTGTTAAAGCCGCGCTTTGGAAGGCGCATGTGAATTGGCATTTGTCCGCCTTCGAAGCCTTTAATGGCAACACCAGAACGGGACTTCTGACCTTTTACACCGCGACCACCGGTTTTACCTGTACCGGAACCAATACCACGACCAATACGTTTTCTTGGTTTGGTTGAACCAGGTTTATTTGCAAGTTCATTAAGTTTCATAATTCCACCTATTCACCTTCAACCTTGACCATGTGGCGAACCTTACGGATCATGCCACGCACGGCTGGTGTATCTTCCAGCTCACGGGTCCGGTGCATTTTATTTAGACCAAGGCCAATGAGTGTGGCTCTTTGATCTGCCTGACGACGAATCGGGCTACCGATTTGCGTTACTTTTAATGTTTTCTTCGCCATCTGATTTACTCCGTAGCTTCCGCAACTGGCGCCTGACGGTCGCCGCGACGGGCTACAATATCGCTTACTTTTTTACCGCGACGTGAGGCAACCATTCTTGGTGAAACCTGCTTCTTAAGCGCATCAATTGTACCGCGAACCATGTTGTAAGGGTTTGAAGTACCAAGTGATTTTGTCACAACGTCTTGTACGCCAAGGGCTTCAAAAACCGCACGCATCGGACCACCGGCAATGATACCAGTACCAGGCTGTGCACTTCTGATAACTACTTTACCAGCGCCGTGACGGCCTTCGATATCATGATGAAGGGTACGACCTTCACGAAGTGGTACACGGATCATGTTCTTTTTCGCAGCTTCCGTTGCTTTACGGATCGCTTCCGGAACTTCACGTGCTTTACCTTTACCAAAGCCAACGCGGCCTTTCTGGTCACCCACAACAACAAGTGCTGCAAAACCGAAACGACGACCACCTTTTACAACTTTGGCGACGCGGTTGATGTGAACGAGCTTTTCAACCAGTTCACTTTCCTGACGAGGTTCTCTTTCTGCTCTAGCCATAATCTAATCCTTAGAAACTCAGGCCGGCTTCACGAGCGGCGTCAGCAAGCGCTTTTACGCGACCGTGGTATAGGAAACCACCACGATCAAATACAACTTGCTCAACACCCGCTTTTTTAGCGCGGTCTGCTATTAATTTACCAACGGCTGCAGCAGCCTCTGAATTGCTTCCTACTTTCAATTTTTTCAAATCTTTGTCTAATGTGGAAGCAGCGGCGATTGTCGCACCTTTTTCGTCATCGATAACCTGTGCATACATGTGCTGGTTCGTACGGTGAACGGAAAGACGTGGACGGCCGTTAGCCACTTTACGTAGGCTGGTCCGCACACGAGTACGGCGACGCTCAAATAATTTTTTTCCACTTTGCATATCAAGTACCTATTTTTTCTTGCCTTCTTTACGGAAGATATATTCGTCTTCGTATTTAACACCCTTGCCTTTATAAGGCTCAGGCTTACGAAACTCTCGAATTTCCGCCGCAACTTGGCCGACTTTTTGTTTGTTAATGCCAGAAATAATAATCTCTGTCTGGCTTGGACACTTCACTTCAACACCGTCCATCACTTTATAAAGAATGTCGTGTGAAAAACCGAGTTGAAGATTTACATCCTTACCTCTCATCTGCGCACGGTAACCAACGCCGTTTAGTTCAAGCTTTTTACTGAAACCTTCAGTAACGCCGACAACCAGGTTGTTTACCATTGTACGCTGCATACCCCACATGGAACGGGCACGTTTGCCGTTACCGCGCGGTGATACCGCGACTGCACCATCTTCAAGCTTTGCGTCGACTTCATTTACGAAAGTCATATCAAGCTCACCTTTTGGACCTTTAATCGTAAGTTTACGGTCTTCAAGCTTCGCTTCAACGCCACTTGGAATTTGTACAGCTTTTTTACCAATACGAGACATTTTGCTCTCCTAGAATACTGTACAGATGACTTCGCCACCGACGTTTTCGGCACGTGCTTCAGCGTCGGAAAGTACACCTTTAGGGGTTGATACAATTGAAATACCAAGACCGTTACGTACCCGAGGAAGATCACTTACCGAGGAGTACACGCGACGACCAGGCTTGGAAATACGCTTAATTTCGCGGATAACCGGATCACCTTCATGATATTTCAGTTCGATGTTAATTTCTGGCTTGCCAGTTTCATTCTCTTCTCTGACATAACCACGAATATAACCTTCACGCTCAAGCACGTCGAGCACACGCTGACGTAACTTTGAAGCAGGTGAATTTACAGCTTTTTTGTTTGCACGTTGTCCGTTACGGATACGTGAAAGCATATCTGCTAGAGGATCACTCATAGACATAAAATCAGTCCTCCTACCAGCTCGACTTCACAACGCCAGGAAGATAGCCATGGGAGGCCAACTGACGAAGGGATACACGAGACATTTTAAATTTACGGTAATAACCGCGCGGGCGACCAGTTACCTGGCAACGATTGCGAAGACGAACTTTTGCACCATTACGTGGTAATTTCGCAAGCTTCAGGCGAGCTTCGAACTGCTCATCGAATGACAGGTTCGGGTCTTTTGCTGCTGCCTTAAGCGCTGCGCGTTTTGCCGCATATTTCTTAACCAAGCGCTCACGCTTCAGGTTTTTATTTACTGCACTCTTTTTAGCCATTACTTCTCTCCAGCTTTTGAAGCGAACGGCATCTGGAACCCAGAAAGTAACGCATGAGCTTCTTTGTCAGTTTTCGCTGTTGTACAAATAATGATGTCCATTCCGCGAATATCATCTACATCGTCATAGTTGATTTCGGTAAACACCAGTTGCTCTTTAAGGCCAAGGGCATAGTTACCACGACCATCAAAGCTTTTGTCATTAACGCCACGGAAATCACGCACACGAGGAAGCGCAACCTGTATCAGGCGGTCCAGAAATTCATACATTCTGTTACCGCGCAGGGTCACTTTACAACCAAGCGGCATGTTTTCACGGACTTTAAAGCCAGCGATTGATTTCTTCGCACGTGTTGTGACAGGGGCCTGACCAGCAATCTTGGTCATTTCCTCAACAGCTTTTTTCACTTTTTTAGTGTCATTCACTGCACCGCCAACACCCATATTGAGAACTATTTTCTCAAGCTTTGGAATTTCCATTACGTTGCCGTATTCAAATTCCTTTTGCAGGCTGTCACGTACATCTTTTTCATAAACATCTTTAAGACGAGGACTATAAGCCATTAGATTGCCTCCCCTGATGCTTTGGAAATACGAGTTTTTGTTCCATCTTTTTCAACTTTAAAACCAACTTTTGTGGCTTTTCCTGTTTTTGGATCTTTAAGAGCCAAATTTGAAACATGAATTGGGGCTTCCTTGGTAATGATGCCACCTTCAGTCGTCTGTGTTTGACGCTGATGGCGCTTCACCAAGTTAATCCCTTGCACGATCGCACGGCCTTCATTTGGCAACATCTTGGTGATTTCACCAGATTTACCTTTGTCTTTACCAGTCAGCACGATCACTTCATCACCTTTACGGATTTTATACTTAATGTTTGACATTAGAGCACCTCCGGAGCGAGTGAGATAATCTTCATATGTTGAGCTGCACGGAGCTCACGTACTACTGGGCCAAAGATACGTGTGCCAATTGGCTCGTTTTGCTTGTTGATCAAAACGGCTGCATTGGAATCGAAACGGATTGTAGTACCGTCGATACGCTTCACATCTTTCTTTGTGCGTACGATTACTGCACGATGCACCTCTCCCTTTTTGACGCGTCCGCGCGGAATAGCTTCCTTTACACTGACGACAATTACGTCACCAACACCGGCGGTCTTTCTTTTAGAACCACCGAGCACCTTGATGCACTGCACGCGACGAGCGCCTGAGTTATCGGCAACGTCAAGGTTGGTTTGCATTTGAATCATAGGTTTTTCCTACTTACTTAAATTAAAATATCAAATCCGCCAATTACTTAGCGTCTTCGATGACTTTCCACGATTTATTTTTTGAGATTGGACGACATTCTTCAATACGAACAACATCACCAACCTTAAAACTGTTATTTTCGTCGTGCGCGCGATACTTTTTGGAACGACGCACCACTTTTTTCACATGTGGGTGCGTGAAACGACGCTCGACAAGAACGGTTACTGTCTTGTCATTTGCATCACTTACCACTGCACCTTGTAGAATACGTTTAGGCATAGAAGATTCCTTATTCTTTCGCTGCGCCGGCGCGCTTTTCATTAATTACTGTCTGGTGACGGGCAATATCCCGACGAACCTGACGCACACGAGCTGTATTTTCAAGCTGGTTTGTTGCTTGCTGAAAACGCAGATTGAACTGCTCTTTTTTCATATCCGCTAACTCGCCTTGTAGCTCTTCAACAGACTTACCACGAAGTTCAGATGCTTTATTCATCACGAACTCTCCTAATTTTCACCGAGACGAGTTACAAACTTCGTCGCAATTGGTAGTTTAGCTGCGGCACGCTCAAATGCTTCTTTTGCAAGATCAAGCGGAACCCCATCCATTTCAAACAGAATACGACCAGGCTTTACACGGGCTGCCCAATATTCAACGGAACCTTTACCTTTACCCATACGAACCTCTGCAGGCTTCTTGGATACTGGTACATCCGGGAATACACGGATCCAGATTTTACCCTGACGTTTAATGTGACGTGTCATCGCACGACGCGCCGCTTCGATCTGGCGCGCTGTGATTCTTTCCGGCTGAAGCGCTTTTAGGCCACAGGAACCAAAAGTAAGCGATGTGCCTCCTTTTGCGTTACCGTGAATGCGGCCTTTATGAGCGCGGCGGAATTTTGTTCTTTTTGGCTGTAACATATCAATTACCCCGCATTACGCATGTTTCTGGCACCGCCGCGACCTGCGCCACCACCAGATTTCTGTTGATCATTAATGCGCTTATCACGGGCCATTGGATCATGTTCCATAATCTCGCCTTTAAAGATCCAAACTTTAATACCGATTACACCGTACGCTGTGTGCGCTTTACTTTCAGCATAATCAATGTCCGAACGAAGTGTGTGAAGTGGAACACGACCTTCACGATACCATTCTGTACGCGCAATCTCAGCACCGCCCAAACGGCCAGCAGAGTTAATACGAATACCAAGGGCACCAAGACGAAGTGCATTTTGCATCACGCGCTTCATGGCACGGCGGAACGCAACACGGCGCTCAAGCTGCTGCGCCACATTGTCAGCAACCAACTGGGCATCAATTTCAGGTTTACGGATCTCAACAATGTTGAGGCTCACGTCACCTGCTGATGGTGCCATACCGGCGATTTTCTGACGAAGCTTATCAATGTCCGCACCTTTTTTTCCGATGATCACACCAGGACGTGCTGAATAGATTGTAACGCGCATCTTCTTTGAAGGACGCTCGATCACAATACGGCTAACAGCAGCTTGCTTAAGCGTTTTCATCAATTCGTCACGGATCTTAAGATCTTCGTGAAGCATTGTGCCATACGCATCGCCTTCAGCGTACCAGCGGCTGTCCCATGTTCGGTTGATTCCGAGGCGAAGGCCGATTGGATTAACTTTTTGACCCATTATTCATCTCCCTCTTCAACTTCACGGACAACAATTCGCATGTTGCTGAATGGTTTAAGGATTTTTGCGCCACGACCACGTGCACGAGCACGGAAGCGCTTCATTACAAGGGCTTTACCAACGCTGGCTTCAGCAACCACTAGGCTATCCACATCAAGCCCGTGATTGTTTTCAGCGTTTGCAATAGCGCTTTCTAGAAGTGCTTTAACGTCGTTTGCAATACGTTTCTTGGAGAAAGTAAGATTGGCAAGCGCCTTTTCCACTTTCAAGCCGCGAATAAGACCGGCCACCAGATTAAGCTTCTGGGGGCTAACACGAACCATTTTTAGTTCTGCTTTCGCTTCGTTGTCGGCCAGGCGACGTGGTGCTGATTTCTTACCCACTATCTCTTCCTCGCTTTTTTATCGGCACCGTGACCGTAATAAGTACGGGTCGGCGCGAATTCACCAAGTTTATGACCAACCATTTCGTCTGTTACATAAACAGGAACAAATTTATGGCCATTGTGTACATTAAATGTCTGACCGACAAACTGTGGCAGGATCGTAGAACGACGTGACCATGTTTTAATCGGTGTAGTTTTGCCTGATTCAGCAAGAGCTTCAGATTTCTTCAGCAAATGCATGTCGACAAAAGGACCTTTCCAAACGGAACGTGACATATTTCTAGCTCCTACTTCTTACGTTCGTGACGTGACCGAAGAATATAACGGTCTGTCGATTTATTACTGCGTGTGCGCTTACCTTTGGTAGGCTTACCCCAAGGTGTCACTGGGTGACGACCACCTGAAGTACGGCCTTCACCACCACCATGTGGATGGTCTACCGGGTTCATCGCAACACCACGAACGCTTGGGCGTTTACCAAGCCAGCGGCTACGACCTGCTTTCGCAAGTTTTTGGTTCTGGTTATCAGGATTTGATACCGCACCAATTGTTGCCATGCAGTCAGAGCGAACATAACGTTGCTCACCGGATGCAAGGCGAAGAAGTACGTAACCACGGTCACGACCTGTTACCTGTACATATCCACCAGCAGCGCGGGCGATCTGACCACCTTTACCAGGCTTCATTTCAACATTGTGAACGATCGAACCAACAGGAACAGAGTAAAGCGGCATTGCATTACCTGGCTTAACGTCAACTTTTTCACCAGCGATTACTTTATCGCCTTCTGAAACACGTTGCGGAGCCAGAATGTATGCCTTCTCACCGTCTGTATACTCAATCAGAGCAATAAATGCAGAACGGTTCGGGTCATACTCAAGACGCAGAATTGTTGCTTCCATATCCCATTTGCGACGCTTGAAATCGATCAGACGGTAGGCACGTTTGTGACCACCACCACGACGGCGCGCTGTGATACGACCAGTATTGTTACGACCACCTTTGCTGTGCTTTCCTTCTGTAAGCGCCTTAACAGGCTTACCCTTGTAAAGCTCACTGCGATCAACTGTGACCAGTGAACGCAGGCTAGGTGTAGTTGGATTATATGTTTTTAATGCCATCTTTCTACACCCCTGTCGTTACATCAATGGTGTGGCCTTCGGCCAGCTTAACCATTGCTTTTTTCGTGTGATTACGACGACCGGTAATACCGCGGAAACGCTTTACTTTACCGTCCTGACGTAATGTGTTTACCTTTTCAACCTCGACACTGAAAAGCGCTTCAACAGCAGCTTTGATCTGTGGCTTTGTGGCTGTCATCGGTACGTTAAATGTCACCACGTTGTTTTCAGTAAGCATAGTAGACTTTTCTGTCACAACCGGGTTTAGAATAACGTCATAATGTTTTAGATCGGTCATTTGAGCCTCTCCATCAAACCTTCAACAGCGGCTTTGGTCAGTACCAGTTTGTCGCGGCGCAGGATGTCATAAACATTCGCGCCCTGCGTTGGTAGTACGTCAACATGCGGGATGTTGCCGATAGCCAGCTTGAAGTTTTCGTTTACTTCTGCGCCGTCGATGAACAGAGCGTTTGTCGCGCCTAGTTTATCGAGCTTTGCAATAAGATCTTTTGTTTTGCCTGCTTTAAGTTCAGCATTTTCGATCACAACAAGATCACCGCTCGCGGCCTTGCTTGAAAGAGCTGTCTTAAGACCAAGTGCACGAATTTTCTTTGGAAGGCTTGTTGCGTGTGAACGCACAACCGGACCAAAGGCACGAGCACCACCACGGAATTGGCTAACTTTACCGGAACCGTGACGCGCTGTACCGCCACCTTTTTGGCGACCAATACGTTTGGTTGTTCCTGTTACCTCACCGCGTGACTGAACTTTGTGAGTACCGGCGCGACGCTTTGCAAGCTGCCATACGACAACACGTTGCAAAATATCTGCGCGCTCCGGAAGACCGAATACACCGTCATCAAGATCGATGTCGCCAGCCTTTTTGGCATCAAGTGTAGTTACCTGGGCTTTCATCGTTCTTATTCCTTATTCTCTTCTGCGGCAGTGTCTTCAGCTGGTGCTTCAGCTTCTGGCGCTGGAGCCTCTTCAGCAGGCGCCTCTTCAGCTACCGCTTCTTCCACTGGAGCTTCCTCTGCTACAACTTCTGGTGCCTCTTCTGGCTCAGGAGCTGCATCTTCCTTAACGGCACCAGGATATGGTGCGTCAGCTGGACGCTCTTTTTTCACTGCATCATTAATCAGTACCCAACCGTTTTTCGCACCTGGCACAGCACCTTTAACAAGGATGATGCCTTCTTCAGCGTCGGTTGAAACAACTTCAAGGTTTTGTTGGGTTTTACGCTCATCACCATAGTGACCAGCCATTTTCTTACCCTTAAACACTTTTCCTGGGTCTTGACACTGACCTGTGGAA
>JANQJN010000144.1 GCA_028281625.1 Emcibacteraceae bacterium
TAAAATGGCCTGCTCAGATGCTTCAAAATCAAAGAGACTTAAATATACCAAACTCTTTACGGCCCAGGCCTGCGAAAGTTCCGGATTTATTTCAATTGCTCTGTCGGCTGCTTCAGTGGCAAGTGGCACGACGCGCGCAGAAGAGTATTCCGGGTCGTAGTAACTGGGCATCACGATGTAGCTGGTCGCCAGATCCGCCCAAGCATCTGCAAAGTTCGGGTCAAGTTCTACAGCCTGACCAAGTAAATCAATAGCACGTTCGATATTGTCGATGTTGTTTTCCACACCCATGGTTCCACGGTTCAGGAACAATTGGTGTCCTTGTAAATAGAGTGCATAAGCTTCCATATTTGAGGTAGGAGCTACGCTGCCGATGGTGCCACCCATTAGTTCTACACGAAGCGCGTCCGCGATCTGGCGACTTATATCATCCTGGATCTCGAAAATATCCGTAAGTTCACGGTCATAGTTTTCTGACCAAAGTTGGTTATCGTTACGTGCGTCAATGAGCTGGGCAGTTATCCGGATACGGTTGCCGGAACTTCGAACGGATCCTTCAACGATATAATTAACCCCAAGTCGGGAAGCGATTTCCGGAACCGACAAATTTTGCCCTTTTAACGAAAAAGCTGTGGTTCTTGAGGTCACATCCAGCTCGTCTACTGCAGTTAGTACATTCAGAACCTCTTCGGAAATTCCATCGCCAAAATATTCCTGATCCCCATCGGCACTGAGGTCCACAAACGGCATTACGGCAATCGCGTACGGGCCTTCGGGAGTGCTGGCAATTTGTGGTAAAGCGGGCTCGGTATCTGGTGCGCTCATTTGATACTGGTTATATAGAAGCAGACCGATGATAAAGAGTAGTCCCGCAATAACCACATAAATAAGGCTTTGCCTATTGATGGAAGATTGTAGATTATACTCTGTGGATGTATTGGTGCTGGACTGCTCAGCGCTCTCTTTTTTGAGCTCCTTTACAAATTGAAATCCTCTACCACGGGTGGTTTTAATAAATTCCTGATGCTCGCCGTCATCACCCAGTGTTTTACGCGCTGCTTTCACGCAACTGGATATGGTGGTATCCGATACGATGCGGCCCTGCCACACTTTATCTATGATTTCGTCGCGGGTGACCACACGCTCATTATTCTCGATCAAAAAGAGGATGAAATCAAATGTCTGTGGCTCTACATGTAGAGCCTTGCCGTCTCGGCGAAGCTCAAATCGCTCCACGTCTAATTCAAACTCATCAAATCGATATAACATCTTACCCCTCGTGAATGATTATCTAATATAGCTGAATGCGCATCTCGCGTCTAGCTTCAATAAATCCCCACTTTCTGCGGTTTCTGCATTGTTTCCCCACGTAATCCCCACATAAAATTTGCTTATTTTCAGATAATTTTCACATCCTCTTCAAGCATATAAATTTGCGATCTCCTATAACTATGATGGTGAAACAAATCACAAATGTGAAAAAAAATACGAGATATGAGGATTATGAAAATGAACACTTTAGACAGAATAATTGCAGATTTTGATGCCGATATAGCGGATCGTTATGGTGAATGCCTTGAAGATTCTGCCCGCAATTACTGGATTCTGGATGATGTTGATTTGAACGGCCATTGTTACGATGCTGCGACTAGTAATGTAACAAAGCTGTTGCAAACCGGCCCATTTTAATAATCGCATAGATTGTAAAACTATTCTTATCAGGCAATAAGCGCAGATAAAATATAAAAGGATTAAGACGATGAATATGATGAACAAAGTAATTGCAGACAGCGAATTTGACGTAAGCGCACGATACGCGAAATGCATTGAAATTTCCAAGCGTATTAACTGGGACATTGATGAAGACGTGATCCGTGGTCGTGAGTTTGATGTATCACAGAAGTTTCTTCCAGATACACTGTCCAAAGTCGAAGAGCTGGAAAGCCTAAGTAAGGAAGAAAAGAAATTTATCAGCCAAATTCAGGGTCGCACATATGCCAATATGTTTGGACTGGTGGAGCGCTTTATTAATACCAAAGTACTCGAAATTGGTCAGGACTATAATTTTGGTGACCAGGTGGCGCTTGAAGCACTGATCCGTTTCAGCCAGGAAGAACTAAAGCATCAGGAACTTTTCCGCAGAATTGACAAAATGTGTGAAGCCGTAATGCCGGAAGGCTACAGCTTTGTACCACAGCCAAATGATGTTGCGCATGTGGTCCTTAGCAAATCAACCTGGGCAGTACTTGCTCTGACGCTTGATATTGAGCTGTTTACGCAAACACATTATCGCGACAGCATTGATCCGATGGAAAATCTTTCTCCACTATGGAAAGACGTCTTTATGTATCACTGGCGCGAGGAAAGCCAACACGCCATCCTTGATGAGCTTGAGTGGGTTCGTCACGACAAAGGTGTCACTGCTGAAGAGCGAGATCAGGGCGTAGACGAGTTTATTGAACTTGTCGCAGCTGTTGATGGCATTCTTCAAGCCCAAGCAAAAGCGGACACCGATTACTTCGTTAAGGCTTGCGGCCGTGATGTTTCAGAAGATGAAGCAGCAAAGGTGGAAAAAAGTGTGCTTGGCGCATACCGCTATCAGTATATCTTCTCTGGCGCAGCGCATCCGCATTTTGGAAAAGTGCTTGGCAGCATGATCACCGCTGAACAGGGCGAACGCATTCACGCAGCACTAGACAGCATTCAGTAAGGATAAATGAGGAGGGGGCGGTTCTTCCTCCCGGGACCAAACCCTCCTCAGATACAGGTATTAAAACTCAGGGCAAAGACAATGACTATACATAAAGAGAAGAAACAGACATCAAAGAAAGCAGTTTTATTTGGCATTTTTTCCTACTTGGGATTTATGGTGGTATTTAATTATCACATTGCCTTTGTCGGAGATTTATTTGTTCCCCTAAGCGTTGATACGGCGCGGGAAGGTTCCCTTCTATCATCGATCTTTATCGATATCGGGCTGGTTGCACTATTTGGCATTCAGCACACGATAATGGCAGACCCGATGTTCAAACGCTGGATTACCAGATTTATTCCCACATACTATGAACGACCCCTTTTCGTTGCCGTATCAACCATCGCCCTTGCTTTTTTAATGTGGCAGTGGCGCAGCATTGACATTGTCGTCTGGCAGGTGGATGCACTATGGGGTCAAGTGATCCTTTGGACACTATTTGCATCAGGTTGGGGCATTTTGTTCCTCTCCACATTCCTGATCGACCATTGGCATCTGTTTGGCCTTAAGCAGGCGCTGGGCCGCGACTATAACGGCGTAATCCGTTTTGTGACACCATCTCTTTACAAGTTGGTTCGCCATCCGATGATGACAGGTATTTTTATCGCCATGTGGGCGATCCCGACCATGACTGTTGGTCATATGGTGCTCGCCGGTTCCATGACGGTTTACTTGCTGATCGGCATTCGCTTCGAAGAAAAAAAATTGGTCCAGGAGCTGGGAAGCCAATACGAAATCTATCAACAAACGGTACCGGCACTTGTGCCGTCCTTAAAAAAGCGCGCTGGCAGTCAGCCATCGGTGCTGAACAATTAATTTGAGAGTGAGAGAAATGAAACAGCGTATCGAAGAAACAAAATTTGAAAGCATCTACGAAGAACTCAAATATGAGATTCAGGATGTAATCGACCTCCTTAACCACGTCTTAGGCGGTAAAAAGAAAGAAAGAACCGTAATTGACTTGTTTGCTGATTATGTACAGCGTCCGGCAAATGACAACTGGCCAATCTACGAAAGTAAAAATAACAAAACTATTAAAGTAAACGTGCTTTAAGCAAAATTTTAATTTAAGAAATAGGAAAATTATCATGGGTATTCAAGTACTTAACAACGACGATTTTAACGTAAAGGAAACGCGCCTCGCAGAACCACGCGGTCGCATTTATGACAGCATTATTGAAACCATTGGTGCAACACCGCTTGTGCGCGTACCGCACATTACAAAAGAAGAAGGCCTTGTTGGCGATCTACTTGCCAAGCTTGAGTTCTTTAATCCGCTTGGATCTGTAAAGGACCGTATCGCTTTTTCAATGATTGATGATGCGGAAAAGTCTGGCAAAATCACACCCGGCAAGACGGTAATGATTGAGCCAACATCAGGAAACACGGGTATTGGACTTGCGTTCATTGCAGCCTCAAAAGGCTATCGTTTGATCCTGACCATGCCGGAAAGTATGTCCATTGAGCGTCGCAAGATGCTCGCTTACCTAGGTGCTGAACTGGTGCTGACACCAAAAGAAAAAGGTACTAAAGGAGCAGTGATGAAGGCCGAAGAGCTGATGGAAACAATCCCGAACAGTTTTGCACCTGGCCAATTCGTAAATGACGCGAATCCAGCCATTCACCGTAAAACAACCGCACAGGAAATTATTGTGGATACAAATGGTGAAGCGGATATCCTGATTTCAGGTGTTGGAACTGGCGGTACCATTACTGGCGTTGCGCAGGTTCTTAAAGCCCATAACCCTGATTTCCAAGCGATTGCGATTGAGCCAACGGACAGCCCGGTTCTTTCTGGTGGCGAGCCTGGGCTTCATCCGATCCACGGAATTGGCGCCGGTTTTGTGCCGGAAGTCATTGATACATCAATCATTGACGAAGTGATGCAGATTGATGGCAAGGCTTCTTACGCGATGGCAAAGCGTGTTGCAAAACTGGAAGGTATCCCTTGTGGTATTTCTGCGGGCGCTGCTTTTATAGCTGGTATCGAAGTGGCAAAACGTCCAGAAAATGCCGGTAAAAAGATCGTGATCATCGTACCGTCCTGCGCCGAGCGCTATATGTCTACAGATCTGTTCGAGGGCATTGATGTTTGATCTTATTCGGTCAATCAGGCAGCGTGACCCGGCGGAGCCAACCTTTTTGGAGGTTCTGCTTGCTTACCCCGGTGTACATGCTGTCGGTTTGCACAGAGCATCCAGCCTTTTATGGCGCATGAAGCTGCGTGCGTTCGCGAGAGTTTGCGCGCATTTCGCGCGTCTGGTGACCGGTATTGAAATCCACCCTGCCGCGACCATTGGCAAGCGATTGTTCATTGATCACGGCATGGGTGTGGTTATCGGTGCTACAGCGAAAATTGGTGATGATGTAACCATTTATCATGGTGTTACATTGGGGGGTACCGGTGATGGCGGTACTGGTAAAAGACACCCTACCCTAGGCGATCATGTCATGGTGGGAAGTGGTGCTCAGGTGCTTGGTGATATTACACTTGGTAATGGTAGCCGAATTGGGTCAAACGCTGTGGTGACAAAAGATATTCCTGCCTTTTGTACGGCCGTTGGTAATCCAGGCAAGATCGTTAAAGGGATGGATAGATCACCTATTTACGGGTTACCCTATTCTGCCAATCCAGATCCAGTGGGTGATGCTATCGAAAGCCTGGTGAAAGACGTATATGAACTTAAACGTGAACTCAGGATTAAAAATGTGAATGTCACTCGATGCCGTTCGGAACAGCGAAAACAGATCGGAATATGGATGGGCGATTCCATTTAAATGAAATAAACCTCCCAAAAACTACCCTGTCATGGCGAGCCAGGTGCTCGCCAATTTTTTTAAGCACCTAAACTGTTTTTTCGAAGGAAACTGGAAATTTTCTCCAAGCCTTCTTTCAAGATTTCACTGTTATTGGCATAACCGATGCGTAGGTAACCTTCCATATCCATAACGCTTCCCGGGGTTAGCATAACACCCGTTTCTTTTAAGAGTTCCACGCAAAATTCCCGCGACGACATATCAAGATCATACTTGAGGATTGCTGTGGTGCCCGACTTTGGTTTCACGTAGGAAATGAGCGGTTCATTTGCCACCCAAGCGTCCAGGATTTTAAGATTTTCCCGGGTGATTTTCTGACTGCGGGCAAGGATCTTGTTTTTATTTTCAAGGGCGATAGCGGCGAAATGATCATCGAGCATACCGACGCTGATGGTGTTATAGTCACGGTGAATGGCAACTTCGTGGATAAGATCCGCAGGCGCTGCAATCCATCCAAGGCGCAGGCCCGCCAGTGAGAAGGCTTTTGACATGCTGGCGGTGCTAATGCCTTTTTCATAGATATCAGCAACAGCCGCAGTAAAACCATCGCCTTCCTGGTCGGTGCCGCGATAAACTTCATCACATAACAGGTAAGCATCACAAGTACGCGCAATATCTGCAATTTTTTTGAGAAAACCCTCATCCATGAGCGATCCGGAAGGATTATTGGGGTTGTTAATGGCGATCAGCCTGGTTTTGGCGCTGACCATGGCTTTAAGTTCATTGAGGTCAGGGAGAAAATCATTTTCTTCCCGAAGCTCAAGTATTTTAACCGTTGCGCCGTAGCTTTCCGGGATGGAATAATGTTGCTGGTAGGTGGGTAGCACCGAAATAACTTCATCACCAGGGGAAACCAGTGTTTCATGGACCAGCGCATTGGCACCGATGCAGCCATGGGTGACAATCAGATTTTCCAGCTTCTGGTGATCATAAAGCGATGCGATCGCGTTACGAAGGCGCACCGATCCTTCGATGGCGCCATAGGTCATTTTCTGTGGGAGTAGTTCACCGAGAATACTGTCTCTTTTACCACTAATATCAAGTAGTTCCTCGATGGTCAGGCTTTCCACGCAGGTTTCTGCGAGATTGAAATCGCATTTGGTTTCAAACTCGTTCATCCACATTTCAACGCCAAATTCTTTTATTTTCATGTAGTAGCCCTGTTCTTAAAATATTTGCCCAACGTAGAGGAAAGCCGAGGCTTGTCCCTCCTCACCAAATCCGCCACCAAGATACACCGGACCGATTAATGTGTCAGCCCCAATAAATACGCTTGAACTCCACCTGAGATCATCAAAACTCATATCATCGCTTATGTTCCAGGCGTTTCCAGCTTCAAAAGATCCTCCGACATAGATAGGGGTATCACCGAACGGTTGTACACCGCCGGAGACTTTGCGGTAATAGACAATGGCTGCACTTCCTCCGTGGTAGCCGGTAATCTGCCCTGGTGCATACGCAGATAACCTCATGAAGCTGCCCAAGGGAAAGAGATCAATTGGCCGTGCCACGCCATTAAAGCTGGTGGCAAATTGATAACGAAGGCCAAGTGTATTTGGGCCAAAGCTTACTGGTTGAAAACCATCCACTTCGATTTTATCAACTGTATCATCACCGCCCATAAAATTCAGATTGTTGCTGTAGCGAATATTGAGCGCCGTTCCCGAGGTAGGAAAGCGAATGTTATCAAGCGTATCAACAATAAATGCGGCATTGAGCATTGTACGATCGAATTTTGAAAGAAGTAGGTTTGGAAATGTGCTGCGGTCACGTTCGTTGCTGAATGTGCGTGCCAGTCCGACACGAACGGTGCCCCAATTGCCGAAATTACGCCCTGCGCCAATTTCAGTTGTTGCGGCAAATAAACGTCGCTGTTCGACGATAAGTCGGCTATCCACATCATCATTGATGTTACGCTTGAACCTTTGAGCACCGGTGTTTGCAAATACATAGTAATTTTGTTTTAAATCAACGGGTTGGTAAAATTCGGTGAAGGCTCCCAGCCGTTCACCAATGTTGATACGGGAAAGCCATTCTCCACCATAACTATTGAGCGCCAGATTGTTGTAGCTGGCTGAAAGCTGGAAGGCGTTGTCACCCTCAAAACTCTCCTGAAGCGCCAAGCCAAATCGGAAATAATCTTCACCGTTTTCTTTGCGTTTAGTGATGATATCCAAGGTATTCTGATCACCGTTCTTGCGAACCGTATAATTTACATCTTCAAACAGTTCTAGACCGTATATGGTATTTAGATTAGCAATAAGTGTTTTTCGATCTAGCATTTCACCTTTACGAACGCTGATTTGGGACCGGATGACATCGTCATGAATATTGGTTTCATTTTGAATATTGATGTTAGAAATTCTTATCTGTATGTCTTCGCCTGACTTTTTTGCGGCATATTGGCGCCATTCGCTATCATTTAGCGTGAGCAATTGAAGTTTTTCGATGGCGTCACTAGCGGCCTGTTCACCCTTGGGGATGGCGGACATTGAGTTTTCAAAATCAATAAAGCCAATATCGCTGAGATCCGGTCTTAGGAACACGTCCTGGTCAGAAAGGGAGGCGATTTGTGCCTCAGATATTTTATTACTTTGTAGCATTGAAAGCTGATCAATGACATCGGCGAAGCTTTCAATCTGATCTTTTTTGAGGAGCGGCTCGCTAATATCCACGACGATGAGAATTTCCGCTCCCATATCGCGTGCGACATTCACGGGTATGTTATTGGCGGTACCGCCATCGACCAAAAGTTTACCGTTAAGCTCGACAGGAGGAAACAGGGCTGGCACTGTCATGCTGGCGACCATTGCAGATGCCAGATTACCATCCTTCAGGACGACTTCATCGCCATTTTCCAGATCCGTGGCTACAGCGCGAAATGGAACAGCAAGATGATCGAAATTTTGTACGTCTGTGCGCGCATTAACCAGTTCCGCCAACGTCAGACGCAGATTGTTAGGGGTGATAAGGCTACTGGGTAATTTAAGCTCACCATCTTCAAACCCGACTTTAAATTTTATCTGGAAGCCAATATCATCCTTTTTTCTTCGAAAGGATTTCTTGGTACGGATAGCGTCGCTGGAAAGAGTTTCTTCCCAGTCGATAGACGCTAATATAGCTTCAAGCTCCTCAGCGGTGTAGCCTGATGCATAAAGTCCGCCGACGATGGCACCAAAACTGGTGCCCGCGATATAATCGATAGGGATTTGATTCTCTTCAAGCACTTTGAGAACTCCCACATGGGCCGCGCCTCTTGCCCCACCACCAGACAGGACGAGACCAATTTTGGGACGATCAGCTTCATTGGTTGGCACGATTTGTGCACCGCTGGCAAATGGCAGGCATATCAAAATCGAGATAAGTAGATAGTAGCATGTGGCTTTTTTCATAGTAAGGTCTCATGGCTCTATGGCTCAATCAGATCACTTTTTATTTATTCGAAAGGTAAAAGGTTTTTTGCTATATTGCGATAAAATAATAAAATTTGGGGAGACTAAATGTCTGATATCGCAAAAAACAGGGTGCTTTCGATTGATATATTGAGGGGACTCGTCATGATTTTCATGGCACTTGATCATGTGCGTGATTTCTGGTCCTTCACCAGTTTTTCACCGGAAAATCTTGATCAAACCTATGGCGCTTTGTTTTATAGCCGCTGGATTACCCATTTTTGTGCACCTGCTTTTGTGTTTCTCTCAGGCGTCAGTGCTTACTTGCATATGACCGCTAAAGGTATGGAAAAAAAGGATTTATCTAAATTTCTAGCCAGTCGGGGGCTCTGGCTCATAGCAATTGAGGTCACCTGGATCAGTCTTGCCTGGCAGCTTTGGACTTATAACAGTTGGTATCTGCAAATCATTTGGGCAATTGGTGTCAGTATGATTTGTCTGGCGGCGCTTATTCATCTTCCCAAGAAAATCATTCTTGCCATCAGTCTGGTGATGATATTTGGCCATAATCTGCTGGATGGGATAGAACCCGAAACATTCGGCGACTTTTATTGGCTTTGGAATATCCTGCACAATCAGACTTATGTGGTGACACCGAATCTGCCGATCCGCGGATTCCTCGCTGGTTACCCGCTTATCCCCTGGATTGGGGTGATGGCATTTGGTTATGCGATTGGGTCGATCTTTACCCAGGAAATGGAAAAACGACATAAGGATCTGATCAAGATTGGTGCAGGTGCAATAGTGCTCTTTATTGTTCTTCGTGCGCTTAACATCTATGGCGATCCTGGTCCCTGGTCAGTGCAGGACCGAGGGCTTGCCTTTACCATCATGTCTTTCCTGAATACGGAAAAGTACCCGCCATCATTGCTGTTCCTGCTGATGACACTGGGGCCATCAATTCTGCTGATGCCCTGGATGGATAAGATGACTGGTAAGGTGGGTGACTTCCTGCAGGTATATGGCAAGACGCCTTTTCTCTTTTATGTGCTTCACCTGCCGCTGGTGCATATTTCCAGCTATATTCTTTATTATCTTTATTACACAACGGACGAATCCAGCTTCCGAAGCCATTCCAGTTGGGCCGCTACATATGAGCCCAGTATGCTTAGATGGTATTTGATGACTGCATTTTTTGTTCTTCTCTTTTACTATCCCTGCAAATGGTTTGGCGAATACCGCCGCACCCATAATCAATGGTGGCTTAGTTACATTTAGTTGGAAGTGTAAGCAACTTCACCGTCAATGATAGTCATTAGCACACGGGAATCCTTAATGTCCGATGGCGGGATCTCAAATATATTCTCGCTGATCATCACCAGGTCAGCGAGCTTACCTACCTCGACGGTGCCCAAAATATTTTCCTGATGACCCACCCAGGCATTGTTAATTGTGTACGCTTTGACTGCCTGTTCCACTGTTATTTTCTGCTCAGGTATCCATCCATCCGGATTGGCGCCGTCAGCTGTATGGCGGGTGGTGGCAACATATATTCCCAGTAAAGGCTTAAGCGGTGCAACAAACCAGTCCGAGCCGAATGAAACCGTTGCGCCAGCATCAAAAAGTGACTTGAATGCATAGGTGCCTGCCAACCTTTCTTTGCCAAGACGCCCTTCTGCAAACCTGCCATCATCATATACATGATAAGGGTGAGCAGCTGCGGTTACGCCAAGGTCAGCAAATTTTTGAAAAGCGTCTGGTGATAAATGCTGAGCGTGTTCGATACGTGCGCGGTTATCTTTAGCGCCAATTTCTTCAACAATGCGCAGAATTTCGTCATTTGCTTTGTCTCCTATGCCATGGATCGCAAGCTGAAATCCATAATCGTGGGATTCCTTGAGCATGTTTTGCAGTTCGTCCATTGGGTAGATGGGAAATCCGCTGTTATCTGGTTCGTCACTGAAGGGTTCATGAAACCAAGCTGTTCCGCTTCCGAGCGCGCCATCTACCATAACCTTTACGCCACCAAATCGAAGCCAGTTATCTCCTTTGCCATCCCTTTCGATCATTTCCGCCAGCTCATGGCGCTTGGAAATGTGGGAAATATAGTATGTTCGAACCTTTAGACGGTCTTCTTCATAGGCGCGTTTGAAAATGGGTAGATTGTCCCAAATATTCATACTTATACTGTGGATTTGCGTCACGCCGTTTTCCAGTGCGTGTTCGATTCCGGTGTCGAATGTAAAATCAATCTGTGCGTCTGTGGGTGGGGGATAAAGTTTGGATACCAAATACATGGCATTGTCTAAAAGTACGCCCGTTGGTTCACCATCGTCATCGCGCACAATAACTCCGCCTTCAGGATCTATAGTTTCCTTTGTAATTCCCGCGAGTTCCAATGCTTTTGAGTTTGCGAATGCCGTGTGTCCGTCAGTCCTATATAGCATTAGTGGATTATTGGCTGTTGCTTCGTCCACCCAGTCCTTATGAGGAAGTATGCCGCCCCAAGCCTGATGGTCCCAAATTCCTCCGAGCATCCATTCACCAGCGGGCATAGTTTTAGCATAGTCGGCAATAAGCTGAGAAAATTGTTCAGGAGAAGTTGCAGTGATCGTTTGCACGGCGAGCAGGGAAGCTGAACCATCCATAAAGTGAGCATGATTATCGATAAAACCCGGAAGGATTAATTTTCCACCGGCGTCTATTGTTGCAGCAGGATTGTAGCTAGTCGCCAGTGATGCATCACCAACCGCAATAATTTTGTTTCCATCAATCACAATTGTCTCGGCCCAGGGTTGTGTATCATTTCCTGTCCAGACTGTGGCGTTGACGATCATTTTGCTCGCTGGTGTTGGTGTGCCCTGTTCACCACAAGCTCCGAGCATCAATATGATTGGTCCGCACAATATATGTTTTAGCTTGTTGGTCATTACTTCCTAATCCTCTTCTTTCCAGGCGGCTTTCGCTGTCCCGTCTCGTCTTGGATCTGCAGCGCCTGTCCATTTTCCGTTTTCCTTGGCGAGTGCGTGAACACCTCCGAAATACGCACTGAGCGGGTCGGTGCCACCATATGTCGGACGTACAAGATTGAACTTATAATCCGCCAGCATCTTAAGCAGCTCACTTTCAACGACAGGATCTTCGATATAGGCACTGTCGTTAGGAACCACATGAACTCTGTTCGTGCTAACGGCTTTCTCTATATCCTGCTCCACATCAATCCAGTAGTTTGTTACCTGGGCAACGGCGGAAATGATCCGCGCGCTTCCGGGGCTACCAAGAACCAATTGCGTATCCCCATCTTTTTTGACAATTGTTGCGGACATCGAACTCAGTGGCATTTCATTTTCTTTAAGTACATATGGTGAGCCGTCATCCTCAAGACGGAAGGACTGCATATAATTATTGTATAAAAAGCCATGCTTGGGATGGACGGCAAACCCGCCAAAAAAGCTATCGATGCTCTGGGTCACGGCGATGGCATTCCCTTCCGCGTCAACCACGGAAAAATGAGTTGTTTCACCGCCAACACCGTTTTTATAGTGATCAAGCATCCTTGCCGCTTCTTCTTTGGAAAGCTTGATATTGATATAATCTTCATAATCGTAAAATCCTGGCGCCGGATCATGGACTCGGGTGCCATGTCCCAGTCGCATAGCGTTAAGGAGAGCGGCGCGTCTTTGGTTGTTATCTTCTGTGATCGGTTCCGGTGTTTCCAGCTCAAGCAAATTGAGTATTTGAAGCATGATCCAACCACCAAATGGTGGCGGCAATGAGAGAACCTCATAGCCGCGGTATGTGGTCTTCAGGGCCGGGACAATTTTTGGATCCGGAAAGTTCGCCATATCGTCATAGGTAATCCAGCCACCATTTTCAGCCATATCTGCGGCAATATCCCGCGCAATTTGCCCTTTATAAAATTCATCGGCTCCCAACTTCGCAATTTGCGAAAGTGTTTCTGCCATTTTGGGTTGGCGGAAGGTTTCACCGATCTCATAAAGGCTGCCATCCCGCTTCAAGAAGATACTCGCGACTTCTTTGTTGGATTTAAGGCCTTCTGCGTAGTCAACAAACGCACCATGTCTGAAAGGACCGACAACGAAGCCATTCTTGTATATTTCTATGGCTGGATTAACTACCTGTTCCCAGCTCAAATCACCACTACCGTAATTACGGTGGGCGAAGGAAAGGACTTTAAGATTTGACGGAATGGTGGTTGCCGTATGACCGCGCCTTAATTGCTGCCTTGTTACATTTTCAGGAATGTTTGCGGGGGATTTGGTACTGCCGTGAATAACGAAGGCTTCACCATCCGCTGGCTGGACGAGCATCACGGTTTGGCCAAAAATTCCGGATCCCGGCGGCTCGCTCGCCCCTAGCGCCAGTGACACGGCGACCGCTGCGTCAAATGCATTACCGCCTTGCTCCAGGATTGAGACACCGACATCGGTTGCTTCCGGAGAAGCGGAAGAGACAAAGCCGACAAACTTATTTTCTTGTGCGGCAGCGTACGCTGAACAGATCAGCAGCCATATAACGGCAATACGAACGTAAAACATATCATTCCCCTAAACTTAATATGTTTAGTTATCAGATATTTTTATTCGTAATGCAATGCATTCACTGGATTTGTTCTTGCAACCTTATAGGCATGACTGGCGACCGTGGCCCAGGCAATCACCAGACCGATTAAACCCGCAAAGAACAGCAGATCAAAGGGCAGTGAAATACGGTCGACAAAGAGATCCAGGTAGGTCTTAGATGTAAGATACGCCAGTGCCAGCCCTACGGGAGTTGCCCAAAGGACAGGTTTTGAAAACTGCCAGATCAACAGCTTTACAATCTGACCGTTGTTGGCGCCAAGTGCTTTTCTGATACCGATTTCCCTGGTTTTTTGTTCCGCCATATAGGCCGCTAGCCCAAACAACCCGATGGCCGCGAGGAATAGCGCGAAGAGCGCAAATCCCGCCAGCGCCTTGGTGCTGGTTTCAAAAAAGACAAAGATCATTTGGAATGTTTCATTAAGGAACTTACCCTGCATCGGATAGTCCGGATATACTTCTTGCCATACATCTTCGATATCGTTCACCACACTGGCGGGAGCATTCCCGGCGATCGTCAGTGATGCAACGCGGTAGTAAGCATCCCGCATGATAAAATAATAGGGTTTAACATCGGTAAATAGCCCCAGAAGATTTCGATCTTCCAAGACACCGATTACGGTATAAGTGGTGATGCCGTATTCTTCGCCTTCATCCTCGTAAAACACATTGCCGACAGCGTCCTGCGCTGAGGTAAACCCAAGCTGCTTCGCGCCCAGCTCATTTAAAAGCACATTAACGGTGTTGCGCTCTCTCGTTTGTGTGTCGGCTGGATTGGCTTTGTCAAAATTGCGTCCTTCAACAAGAGGGATATTGAAGGTATCGACAAATTGATCATCTATAAACACATAGCTTAAGCTGGTGCCATTTTCCACATCGGCACGGTCAGCGGAAACCCGGCTTGAGCTGTTGGTTTGCTCGTATGGAACCTGTGAGGATAGTGTGAAATTTTCCACATAGGGTATCGTTAGCATTTGATTTCGCAGTGTCTCGTGTCGGTCTTCCATTTGTTCAACATCAAGGCGATCAAGTGTGTAAATCTGGTCCTTGGGAAATATCCTGCTGTTTTCTTCCACCTGCTGATTTTGCGCATACACAACCAGGACGGACGCCAGAATACACACGGATATGGTAAACTGTACCGCAATCATAGCCGCCCTGATCCAACTTGCGGAACGGCCTTTACGGGCAGTGTCCCGAAGAGCTTCGATGGGGTTGGTTTTAGTAATCAGATAGGATGGATAAGCTCCGGCAAAAAGCCCTACACCAATGACTGTGAGCACAATCCAGGGAAGTGTGTTGGCATAATCAATGGCGAGTATTTTACCGGTGGCGGAATTAAACATGGGGATGATCGCTTCCAGTACCGCAAGAGCGAACACCATCGCAATGAACGTAATGGTGATACTTTCGGTGATAAACTGGACTAGCAGTTGACCTTTACCGGCACCGAGTGTTTTTCGAAGGCCCACTTCCCGCGCCCTTGCCATGGACTGTGCCGTAGCAAGATTGGTATAATTTACGCAGGCCACAAACAGTACCAGCAGCCCCAATACTGCGATAATATCAATGATGGGAATACCGATCATATCCCACATTGCGGTGTTGGCGTCGGTGAGGGGGCGTGGGAATATCCCGCTTAAGAATCCGCGTCTGTCTTCCGGGTAATGGCGTTCGTAAATACCGTCCAGCTGGGTTTCTAACCACTGCTGATCCAAGTGCGGTGGAAGCATCACGTAGGTGAGATTTCCCGATGACGTATTACCCCAGTTGGTGTCCGGCTCGAAATCAGCAATTCTTTGCATGGCATTCATCGGCACCAGAATTCCCAATGAATTATCGACAGGGATTTTTGAACTAAAATGGGAATTTGCCGGTGGCTTTCTTATGACACCACTTACCGTCAGGTCATGCTCATGATTTAAGGAAATTGTCTTGCCAATCGGATTTTCATCTTGAAAAAATTTATCTGCAATTTCCTCGGTAATCAGCGCGTCCGTTGAGCTGTTCAGGGCGGTCTGATCCCCTTCAATATATTCAAAATCAAATATTTGCAGCAGTTCAGGATCGGCGTAACGAATTATTTCGTAGATATCGGTATCACCAACGGTTACCAGATATTCTCTGTTTATGGTGCGGGCTATGGCTTCAATATCGGTGAGTTCGGCCTTAATGATCGGACCAAAGGCCGCTTGCACATTGTCGATTTGATTAACGCCCATATTGGCGCCAGGGGCAATCTGCCCTCGCAGGGTATAGATATGCTCAGAATTTTCGTAAAATGCATCATGGCTATATTCATAATTGGCAATCAAGTTGCCAAAAATAAATAGCGTTAGACCCATGGCTAGGCCGACGATATTGATAGCGGCGTAAAGCTTGTTACGGCCTATATTACGAATGGCGACTTTGAAGTAATTGCTTAGCATAATGTCACTTCCTTATTCATGATGCAGGGCATTGACCGGATTGGTGCGTGCGACGCGATAAGCATGTGTTGCCACAGTTCCCCAGGATAGCATAAGACCGATCAGACCAGCGCCAATCAGAACTTCGAACGGCATTGAAATGCGATCCGGGAAATATTCAAGATAAAGATTTGAAAAATAGTAGGCGATCATAAGTGCAATGGGTATCGCCCATAAAACCGGTTTTGAAAATTGCCAAATTAGGAGCTTCACGATTTGCCCCGAATTAGCACCAAGTACTTTTCGAATGCCAATTTCTCTGGTTCTTTGTTCCGCCATAAAGGCTGCCAGACCAAATAGTCCAATAAGCGCTAGGAACATGGCGAAGACCGAAAAAGAAGCAAGCGATTTTGCGCTGACATCAAAAAGCATAAAGAGTTCCTGAAAACGCTGATCCAGAAAACGTGCCTGGAAGGGATATTCTGGGTTAACGCGCGCCCAGACAGTTTCAATTTCGCGAATTGTCTGCTCGCTGGCACTTTCGCCAAGTTTTACGGATGCATGACGGTAGCTGTCGGGACGCGCAAAATAGACAAAAGGCACAATTTCATTTTGAAGGCCGTAAATATTCTGATCTTCAATCACGCCTACGATGGTATAAGTGGTCAAACCACTACGGTCGTTTTCGTAAAATTGTTGCCCAATAGCGTTCTGCGGATTATCAAAGCCCATACTTCTTACCGCGAGCTCGTTAACAAGTGCATTCACGGCACCGCGCTCACGCACATGAGTATCCAGTGCAATGTCCAGACTGGTTTGTCGACCCGCCACCAATGGAATGTCATAAGTATCCAGGAAATCATGATCGGCAACCATTTGATTGATGAAAAACCCTCCTTCGATATTTGCAGCATCAGTTGATGTTACAAAACGATTTCTAAATCCTTCATATGGGACTTGCGACGAATATGAAAAATTTTCCACACTATCTATTTTTAGCACTTCCCGCTTAAATATTTCGTGTCTGGTTTCGACTTCAGCAATACCGACCCGGTCAATGGTAAATATCAATTCGTTTGAGAATATGTTGCTGGCTTCTTCCACCTTGTTATTCTGGGAATTTACAACCAAAACAAACGCCAGCATAAACACGGAAACAGAAAATTGCGCAGCGATCATCAATCCGCGAATGAGCGCTGAAAACTTACCTTTTCTTGTGTTATCTCGCAGCGCTTCGGAAGGGTTTGTTTTGGTAATCAGGTATGCCGGATATATTCCCGACGCGCCCCCAACAATGACAACTGTTGCAAGTAACCATGGAATCAATTCCACGTAGTTTAGGATGATCTCTTTACCTGTTAAGTTATTAAAGGATGGCACTGTCGCTTCCAATGCAGCGAGAGAAACGATCATGGCGACCGCTGTAACCAACATACTTTCGGTGACAAACTGAACAAGTAGCTGGGCTGGACTGGCCCCCAGCGTTTTTCGAAGCCCCACTTCGCGTGCACGGCGCAGGGACTGAGCGGTGGCGAGGTTCGTATAATTCAGGCAGGCGACAAATAGAATGACGATACCGAGAATTTTGACAATATCGATGGCAGGAATGCCAATCTCATCCCAGACGGACGCATTAACATAAGTAATCGGTTGGGCAAATAGACCGGAGACTGTACGCCGCCTGTCTTCGTCATAATGACGTTCATATATGCCCGAAAGTTGCTCATTAAGCCATGTCTGATCCAGGGACGGAGGCAGTAATACATAAGTCAGATTGCCGGTAGACATTTCGCCCCAGTTTTCGTCTGGGCTTCTGCCTTCCAGTTGTTCCACAAGCGTTAGAGGTGCGATCAGTTCAAGCGGGCGATTAATGGTGATGTTTGAATTAAAATGTGTGTTGGCAGGAAGGTCTTCGATCACCGCCCCGACAACCAGATCAACTTCATGATTGATGCTGATGGTTTTTCCCAGTGCCTCTTCGTCAGGGAAAAATTTGTTCGCCATTGATTTGGTTAAAACTAATGAGCTTCCGTTCTCAAAGGCTGATTTATCGCCGGCAATATAGGTAAAATCAAAAACATCAAGCAAACTGAAATCCGCAAAACGAACGGTTTGATAGTAGGTGTCGTCTCCGGACGCCGTTAGATAACTGCGCGTGACGGTGCGGGCGATCTGCTCGATTTCGGGAAGGTCCGTTTTGATAAGTGGTGTGGCGGCAGTATAAATTGAGTTAAAAACCTCTTCCCCGTCACCACTGCGCGAAAGAAATTTTGATCCCACGGTATAAATGCGATCGGAATTTGCAAAGAACGCATCGTGGGAATGCTCATAGTCATAAAACAACCCACCGAAGATATAGAGCGTTAACCCCATGGCCAGACCAAGAATATTGATAAAGGCATAAAGCTTGTTTCTGATGATGTTGCGAAAAGCTGTTTTTAGATAGTTTTCAAGCATGGCCTTTATCCTTATTCGTAATGCAGGGCGTTAATGGGGTTTGTCCGTGCCACTTTGTAGGCATGTGTTGCAACTGTGGCCCAGGCGAGAACAAGGGCCACGAAGCCCGACGCCAGTAGTGGAGCAATTTGAAGTTCAATTCTTTCTGCGAACAGCTCCAGGTAAAAATCCGTCGCGACATAGGCCAGCACGAGCGCAAAGGGTGTTGCCCACAGTACGGGTTTTGAAAACTGCCAGATCAGAAGCTTAATGATTTGCGGACTGCTGGCACCAAGCACCTTGCGTATGCCTATTTCTTTTGTGCGTTGTTCCGCCATGAAAGCAGCCAGGCCGAACAAACCGATGAGTGCGAGCAATAATGCAAAAAGCGCGAGTCCACCCAGCGCGTTAGAGATCATCTGAAAAATACTGTAAATAAACTGAAAATGATCATCCAGGAATTGACCTTGCATGGGATAATCAGGGATGACCCGGTTCCAGGTCTCTTCTATTTCATTGATGGTGTCTAAGGAAGCATTGCTGGATATAAGCAATGATGCTTGACGATAAGAGGCTGGCCTCATAAAAAAGGCGTAGGGTGGTAGTTTTTGATGAAGACCCATGATGTTGGTGTCTTTGGTAACACCGACGATGGTATAAGCGGTGATGCCAAGATCGCCTTCGTCCTCATAGAACTGTTGACCGAGCGCTTCTTCATTTGATGAAAAACCCAGTTCTCTGACTGCAAGTTCATTGACCAAGGCATTGACGGCGCCATTTTCCCGAATATGGGTATCCATAGCCACCTCAAGGCTAATATTGCGCCCTGCGACCAGATCTATGTCGTAGGTATTCAAGAACTCATAATCCATGTTGATCTGTCTGAAATTTACACCCGTTGGGATTTCGGGAATTGTGCGGGCGCCAAGAAAACCACTTTGTCTTGGCTCGAACGGCACTTGTGAAGAAAGAGTGAAGTTGAGCACACCGGGAATTTTCAGCATTTCCGTTCTAAGCAGTTCGTGGCGCTGCTCAATTTGTTCTACATCAATGCGACCAAGGGTATAGATCTGGTCTTTGGCGAATATATTGCTTTTTTGCTCCATAATTTTGTTTTGTGCGTAGACTACAATCACTGCCGCAAGCATAAAGACAGAGATGGTAAACTGAATGCCGATCATGGTGCTTCTAATCCAGGTTGAGCCGCCTTGCTTACTTTGACCGTCCCTTAGTGCTTCGATGGGGCTTGTTTTGGTGATCAGATAAGCTGGATATGAACCGGACAGGCCACCAACAATAATGATGGTTGTTATGAGCCACGGCATAATTTCCAGATAGTTCAGGGTGAGAACTTTGCCGGTTGTGTTATTAAAAATGGGCAGTAACGCTTCCAGCGCGGCCAGCGCAACCACCATTGCAATTGTCGTTAGTGTAATACTTTCGACGATAAACTGGCTAAGAAGTTGCTTTTGTCCCGCCCCCAATGTTTTGCGAAGGCCCACTTCCCGTGCGCGTGCCATCGATTGCGCTGTGGCAAGGTTTGTGTAATTCACGCAGGCAATGACCAAAATAAGAAGGGAAAAATACTCGATAACCCCAATCGCCGGGATGTCCGCCGTATCCCAAAGTGATAGATTTGCGCGAATGAGTGGCTTGGCACCAAGGGATCCGATAAATCCTTTGTCTTCCTGTGAATAGTGGCGTTCATGAATGCCGATCATCTGATCTTCAAGCCAGGCTTCGTCATATTCTTCCGGCAGCAGAACATATGTAAAATTCCCGTCAGAAAGATCGCCCATATTTTCATCAGGATTGAAACCGGTGGTTCGTTCGTAAGCACTCATGGGAAGCAGAATTTCCAGATCTACATCGGGCACGATCTGGGAATTAAAATGGGTATTTGCTGGCAGGTCTTCGATCACGGCAGTGATTTGAAAGGCGTGGGTATGATCCAGTGTAATGGTTTTTCCAATGGCATCTTCACCTGGAAAAAGTTTGCTCGCAAGACTTTGGGTCACTAAAGCGCCATTTGAATTATCAAGGGCTGTGTTTGATCCTTGTAAATAGTTGAAATTAAATATTTTTAGAAGGTCTGCATCCGCGAACCTTAAATCCTGATAGAAGTGATTGTCGTCAACTGAAATCAAATATTCCAGGATTATTGTACGCGCGATTGCTTCAGGCTCTTCATATTCGGTACGTAAAATTGGGCCAATGGCAGGATAGACAGCGGGATGCTCCATTCCTTCAAAGTTACTATCTGGACCAAAGAAGGACGACAGCGTGTAGGTACGGTCGATATTTTCAAAGAAGGTATCGTGGGTATATTCGTAGTCCGCAAACAGGCTGCCGAAAATATAGAGTACCAGCCCCATGGTAAGACCCAGTATATTGATGAAAGCATAAAGCTTGTTTCGCATGATATTGCGAAACGCCACGGTCAGATAATTTTTAAACATGTTTTCTTCCCTACCTTCCTAAATTTATAAAGCGCGCAGCTCCCTACGCTGCGCGCTTGAGCGTCATTCATAATGAAGCGCATTTACCGGATTTGTTCGCGCGACACGGTACGCGTGAGTTGCCACTGTTGCCCAGGAAAGAGCGACACCAACAATGCCTGCGATTACCAGTGAAGCGACTGGCAGATTGATGCGATCTTCAAATATCTGCAGATAAATGTCAGATGCAAAATAGGCACCCACCAGGGCAATTGGAGTGGCCCAGAGCACTGGCTTCGAAAATTGCCAGATCAGAAGTTTTACAATCTGCCCGCTGTTGGCGCCAAGCACCTTACGGATGCCAATTTCCTTGGTGCGGCGCTCGGCCATAAAGGCCGCCAGACCAAACAGGCCAATAAGCGCCAGCATCAGTGCAAACACAGCGAATGCCGTCAGCGATTTTGAGCCCATATCAAAAATGCGGTACGTCATCTGAAAATGAGAGCTCAGGAATTGCCCCTGCATTGGAAACTCCGGATAAATCTGATCCCAAACGCGCTCTATTTCATTTATGGTTTGTGGCGTAGCATTTTCTGAAAGCTTGAGCGATGCCAGTCTGTAGGACGCTGGACGCATAAACATGATAAACGGTTTTAAGCGCTGATGAACACCCATGATGTTTGTGTCGTCGGTGACCCCCACGATGGTGTAGGTTGTAATGCCGCGTTCACCTTCGTCTTCATAGAAAACTTGCCCCACAGCTTCCTCAGCGCTTTCAAACCCGAGGGACCTCGTGGCAATTTCATTGACAAGAACATTCACTCGTCCATTTTCACGGACATGGGTATCAAGAGCGACTTCACGTGTAATTGGGCGACCAGCGATAATCGGAATGTCGTAGATGGACAAGAATTCCGGATCAATATTTAGCTGATTGATGTTAAAGCCATTGGGAATGTCTGCAATGGTCCGGGATGTCATGAACATATTCTGGTATGTTTCGAACGGAACCTGCGAGGAAAGTGAGAAATTTTCCACGCCACTAATTTTGAGCATCTCATTGCGCATCAGCTCATGACGTTCTTCAATTTCATCAATATCAATGCGGCCTAGGGTATAAATCTGGTCCTTGGCAAAAATATTGCTACTTTGTTCAACATTTTGATTTTGCGCATAAATCACCGAAACCAACGCCAGCATAAATACGGACACCGCAAATTGCACCGCTATCATGCTGCTTCTGATCCAGGTCGAGGCCTGACCTTTTGTTCCAACGTCCCGTAGCGCTTCTACGGGTGATGTCTTGGTGATCAGATAAGCTGGGTAAGAGCCAGACACGATGCCGACCACAAAAACAGTACCAATGATGGTTGGCAGTATTTCAGAGTAATTCAGCGCGATGCCTTTACCAGCCATACTGTTAAAGACTGGCAGCATCCCTTCCAGGATCACCAATGCGACGATCATCGCAAGTGATGTAACGGTAATACTTTCGATGATAAATTGCGAAAGAAGCTGCATCGGTCCCGCTCCAAGAGTTTTTCGAAGACCCACTTCACGTGCACGGCCAAGGGATTGTGCGGTCGCAAGGTTTGTATAATTCAGACAGGCAATCAGCAACACGCCAATTCCAAGAACACGCACGATTTCAATAGTCGGTACACCTGCCATATCCCAGAAGGCTGTGTTTGCCTCAATCAGCGGTCTTGTTTTTAGACTGCCAATGAAGCGCTTCCTTTCGTTGGAGTAATGGCGGTCATAAACAGAATCCATTTGGGTTTGAAGCCAAGCCTGATCAAATTCCCGTGGCAGCATGACGTAGGTCATGTTGCCAGAGGAAAGCATGCCCATATTGTCGTCTGGGTTGAAATTTGCCACGGTTGGCATAGCCGAAATGGGAAGCACTAATTCAAAATCCACACCATATACCGGCATGGAATTAAAATGTGTGTTGGCGGGCAGGTCTTCTATTACCGCTGAAATTTGAAAACTATGCTCGTTGTTTATGGAAAGGGTTTTTCCAACCACATTGTCACCGCCGAAATATTTAAGTGCGGTTGAACGAGTAACAAGCGCACCATTTGCTGTATTCAGCGCACTTTCGTCGCCGTGGATATAGTTAAAATCAAATATCTTCAGGAGGTCAGGATCTGCGAAGCGAAGCTGTTGGTAAAAGCTTTCGTCTTCAACGGATACCAGAAACTCCCAAATAATGGTTCGTGCGACAGCATCGGCTTCATCATATTCAGCCTTAAAGCGGGCGGCGACAGCAGGGTAGACGGTATTATTTTCAACGCCTTCTATGCCGGAATCTCTCCCGAAAATGGTCGAAACAGTGTATGTGCGGTCATGATTGGTAAAAAAAGTATCATGATTATATTCGTACTGCGAATAAATGCCGCCGAAGATGAAAAGAACGAGCCCCATCGCCAGCCCCAGCACATTGATAAGCGCATAGAGCTTGTTTCGCAGGATATTCCTGATGGCTACGGTTACATAATTATATATCATTGTGTCGTTGTCCTATTCATAGTGTAGCGCATTTACGGGATTGGTTTTCGCAACGTTAAAGGCGTGTGTTGCCACGGTTGCGCAGGCAAGGAGAAGGCCTGCCACACCAGCCCCAAAAAGCATTCCATAAGGAAGGCTTATGCGGTCGGCGAAAAAGTCCAGATAGAAGCCTGCCAGGAAATATGCCGCGGCGAGGGCTATTGGCGTTGCCCAGAGTACCGGGGTTGAAAATTGCCAGATCAGAAGTTGTACGATCTGATTATTGCTGGCACCCAACACTTTTCGAATTCCAATTTCCTTGGTTTTCTGTTCTGCCATGAAGGCCGCAAGTCCAAACAGCCCAAAAGCGGCCAGTGTTAAGGCTACAATCGCGATAATCCCCAGGGTAGAAGTTGCCAGTTCGAAAATCATATAAACCATCTGGAAGATTTCATTGAGGAACTGGCCCTGCATTGGGTAATCAGGGTAAACTTCCTGCCAGACCTTTTCGATATCACGTACAACACTAATGGGTGCGTCTTGTGATATTTTCACTGACGCCAATCTGTAGGAGGCGTCGCGCATAAAGAAGAAGGTGGGCTTCACCACATTAAACAAACCCAGAATATTTCGGTCAGCCATCACACCAACGATGGTGTAGGTAGTGATGCCTCTTTCGCCTTCGTCCTCGTAAAAGACCTGATCAACGGCGGCGGCGGCGCTTTCAAAACCAAGAGCCCGGGCAGCGGTTTCATTGATCAGGGCATTAACAGCACCATTTTCCCGAATATGGGTATCCATAGCAACATCACGGGAAATATTGCGTCCTGCGACCATTGGAATGTTGTAGCTTGGTACAAATTGATCATCGATATTGATTTGATTGAGATTAACCGCCCCTTCAAAATCATTGAGAATTCGCGATGCATCGATGGTGCTGTTGGTCTGTTCATAAGGCACCTGCGATGAAAGTGTAAAGTTTTCAATATATGGAATTCGAAGCATTTGATTGCGAAGGGTTTCATGGCGATCCTCCATTTGCTCCACATTTAGCCGATCCAGAGTATAAATCTGATCTTTAGGGAAAATTCGGCTACTTTCTTCCACCATAGCGTTTTGCTTATGCACTACCAGCACCATCGCCAGAATACAAACGGAGAAGGTAAACTGTAATCCGATCATGGACGCTCTGATAATCGAAGCACCACGGCCCTTGCGTGCAGTATCACGCAGTGCGTCAATCGGGTTCGTTTTGGTGATCAGGTAGGCGGGATATCCGCCTGCAAAACCGCCAACAATTAGTGCTGTTAGCACCAGCCATGGAATTTCGGTGGCGTAATTAATTGCCAACACTTTGCCGGTTGCAGCGTTAAACAGTGGAATGATTGCTTCCAGGACAATTAATGACAGTAGCATTGAAAACAAGGTGATTGTCATGCTTTCAATCAAAAACTGTGTGAGCAGTTGTTTCTTATTAGCGCCGAGGGTTTTACGAAGTCCTACTTCGCGCGCTCTGCCCATTGATTGTGCGACAGCAAGGTTGGTGTAATTGACGCAAGCAATCACCAATACAACTATACCCAGCACTTCCAAAATACCAATGATTGGCAGCCCAATCGCATCCCATAAAGCTGTGTTTTGGTCTTTAAGGGGCCGCACTGAAAATCCTGAAAGGAAATCTCGTTGATCCTCTGGTACGTGGCGCTCAAAAAAGCTATCTATCTGAGTTTGCAGCCACATCTGATCGAGATTTTCCGGCAGCATCACATAGGTGAGGTTACCCATGGAAGTGTTGCCCCAGTTGGTATCCGGCTGAAAACCGGTGATGCGCTCCATCGCCCGGACGGGGATCAGAATTTCCATGGGATTGGTAATCTCACTGACAATGCCTGAATTAAAATGTGAATTGGCAGGCAGTTCGCGGATCAGTGCTGCCACTGTCAGGTCATGCTCGTGGTCCAGCGATATGGTTTTACCAATTGGGTTTTCATCGCCGAAGAATTTTTCGGCGATTTTTTCTGTGATTATGATGCTGTTTGAGCCGTCCATAGCGGAAGCGTCGCCTGAGATAAACTCAAATTCAAACATGTCCAGCAGTTCAGGATCGGCAAAACGCACATTTTGATAATAATTATCTTCCTCTACGGAAACCAAAAATTCGCGAATAATGGTTCTGGCGACAGCATCAATTTCTTGAAGGTCCGTTTTAATCAATGGCCCGACTGCACCCTGAACACCGTCAATTTGGGTGATGCCCATGTTGGATGCTGGATTGACAATGCCGCGAATGGTATAAATCTGTTCGGATTTTTCAAAAAAACTATCGTGGCTTTGTTCGTAATCAGCGAACAAAAACCCAAAGAGAAAGACGGCAAGCCCGACCGACAACCCCAATATATTTATCATCGCATAAAGTTTGTTTTTCAGGATGCTTCTAATGGCTATTTTTATGTAGTTACCAAACATTTTTTTCTCTTTTCTTTATTCGCTTTTTAGGGAGTATATGGGATTAATGCGCGCGGCGGCCCATGCGCGGGTGGACGTTGTGCCGTATGCAAGCACAAAGGCAGCGAGCCCCGCCAGCAAGTATGGCATGATGCTCATATCAATGCGGGAACTAAAGCTTTCCAGCCAGTCACTCATCATCAACCAGGCTACCGGCCAGGCGATGACGTTCGCGATCAGAACCAGTTTGGATAGCTCCCAGGAGAGCATAGTGACGATATCCAGTACAGATGCACCCAGTACTTTACGGATACCGATCTCTTTCGTCCGGCGGTCGGCGATAAAGGACGCAAGACCATAAAGTCCGATACAGGCGATCATGGCGGCAATGCCAGCAAAGCCTATAAACATTCTGAATACACGCCCTTCAACGGCGTAAAATCCTGCATAATCTTCATCAAGATAAGTGCGGCGGATAGGATAGCCTGATACATGCTGGCTCCAGACCATATCCACCAGGGCGGTTGCGGCTTCAAGCTGACCTTCCGCGGCCTTGATGGCCATCACGTTTGAACCTTCGGTCAGCATAAAGGAAAGGGCGGCTGGTTCGGAACGAACAGAACTGAAGTGGATATCCTCGACAATTCCAACAATATTGAAATTCATTCGGTAGTCGTTTCCGCCAAAGGAAAAGGCGCTATATACTTGCTCACCAACGGCTTCCTGCGGATCGGTCCAGCCAGCTTGCCTCATGGCAGTTTCATTTAGGATTAGCCCGCCGGACACTTCTGTCCTTTCTGGTGAAATATTAGGAAGCAGATCCGCCGAGAAATCATCACTAAGAGGACGGCCTGCTGCCATGGTCATACCAAGGGTGTCAAAATATCCGTCACTTACGGCGACACGGCGGGTAATAATTTGGAAATCGTCGCTCTCGCCTTCTTTTTGGTAAGAAGAGCCATCAGACAGATCCATTGTGGGGATCATGGAACCACCGGTCACATTTTCAATCAGCGGGCTTCGTTTTAGCTGATCGCGCATGGTGATAAAGGCGTTTCGCGCTTCGTTGTTATTCAGACGAACGGTTATGACATTATCGGGTTCGTACCCCAGCGGCTGATTGAGGGCAAAATTGATCTGACTGTTCACGATCCCGGTGGCGGACATGAGGCCGATGGCGATTGAAAACTGAAGTATCACCAGTCCAGCACGGAGTTTCGCGGACCCCAATCCTTCATACGCCCGACCGCGGATTGCGCGGGCAGGCAGTATGCCGGATACGAATAGAGCCGGGTAAAGGCCGGACAAAATTCCAACCATTGCGGTAACTAGGACCAAGCCAGCCATAAAAGACGGTTGATAAACAGCATCAGCGTTAAGTGGTACACCAAGCATGGTGCCAAAGAACGGTACAAACATTTCAACGATCACCAATGCACCGATGAGGGCGATCAGGGCCATTACAGTGGATTCCACGATAAATTGACTCGCCACGTTAAAGCGGCTGGCACCAAGGACTTTACGGACACCCACTTCTTTGACCCTGTTGCTGCTTTGAGCGATCTGCATATTGATAAAATTGAATGTGGCAATGGTCAGAGTTAGAATTGCAACAAACCCAAAAATGGTTACATCTGAGCGCTGACGCATGGGCTTGGAAAGTCCGGTGACTGTGTCACGCACACGCATTTCATTTTGAAGTTCAGTATTAAAATGAATATCAGTGAGCGGCTGCAAGTATATGCCAGCATTTTCACCGAATTCCCTGTTGATATTGTTAATCAGATAATCGAGAACAGTTTGCGCGAAAGCCACATTGTCCAGGTTAGGGGCAAGTTTCACGAAATGATAAAGCTGATCGGAGAAATTACGTTCCCAGAATTGCGGATTGCCCCAAATTACGGGCAGCATTTCCATATGGATGAAAATATTTGAAATTTGATGGCTGTTACTTTTGTTATCCTCAACGATAGATGTGATGGTAAAATCGTGTTCACCGTCGAGGGTAAAGCTTTTTCCGACAGCGTCTTGTCCTGGGAACAGCAATTCCGCTGCAGCGCGGGTTACAACTGCGTCGTTGAGGTTCGGTAGTGCAATTTCGGTGCTGCCGCTTTCAAAATTAATACCGAAAAAATCAAAATAGTTAGGATCCACAAAGCTGATCACCTGATACTGTCGGTTATCGCCAATGTTCAGAAGCCGCTCCGATGTCGTGATGCGGGTCAGTTCCTCAATATCGTTAGGGTGGGCTTCAGCGATCACTTTTGAAAGTGGATTAAAAAATGTTGCAAAGCGGGCGCCGGAGCTGGTGCTTTCCCAGTTAAAGCGATAAACCCGCTCGCTGTCGGGTACGGCGGCATCAAAACTTGTTTCGTGGCTTACAAACAGGATGATCAGCATTGATATTGCCAAACCAACCGCAAGTCCACCAATATTTATTGCACTATAGAGGCGGTGTTTAAAAATACTGCGGAAAGACATAGTGAAGTGATTTAGCAACATAATTTTTTCCTATTCATATCTAAGAGCTTTAATGGGATTGGTTCGGGCAACACGGATCGAGTTTCCAGCGACTGTGCCCCATGCGATCATCAGCGCAGCAAGTCCGGCGATCAGACAGAAGCTTATGATCAGGATATTGTCGATCCGATAGGCAAAACTCTCCAGCCATCTTGACATGGCATAGAAAGACAGAGGCCAGGCGATAAGATTTGCGACGATTACCGGTTTTGAAAACTGCCAAAGTAGAAGTTTGACAATATCAATAATCTTTGCGCCCATAACTTTGCGGATGCCGATTTCTTTGGTACGCCGTTCCGCAGTAAAACTTGCGAGGCCGTACAGGCCAAGACAGGCAATAAGGATAGCAAGTCCTGAAAAGGCAGCAAACATGGTGGCCTGGCCTTGTTCTTCGGTATATTGACCATCGATGGCGTCAGTTAAATGTCTGTAATTAAAGGAAAGTTCAGGGAATTCCTTCTGCCATATATCGTTTAGCTTATCTACTATCTCTTGTGGTTCACCAGTATAGCGAACGGTGATTGATCGTGCAAAATTGGATTGGAGTGGGTAAATTTCTGCTCTTGCATTGCTACGCAAGCTTTCGAAATGAATATCTTTTGTGACGCCAATAACCTCGTATTCTGCTTCTCCACGTGCCTCTACATTGCCAACTCCCATATATACCGTCTTACCGATGGCAGCTTCAGCATCGCCCAAGCCCAGTTGACGAACAGCGGTCTGGTTTAGAATGAGTGATGCTCTATGTCCGTTGCCAGCAAGGATTACGTCCGTGTCAGCGCGTTCATCATTACGTCCAACTTGGTAGTCACGGCCAGCAATTAGTTCAATATCAAATGTTTTAAGAAAATCTTCCCCGATCCGTCGATTGCTTACGATGATTGTTTCTTCCTGAGATAACTCGGGAGTACGAACGCTTGTATTATTCTCAAATGTTTGTCCAGGGACGAAGCTAGCCCATGTCACATCTGTTGTTTCGGGAATTCTCTTGATCTCCGATACCAGTAACGAAAATTTTTCCTGTACTACGTCGCGAGTTATACCTGTGATGGTTACAAGGTTATCTTTGCTGAAGCCTAGATCCATGTTTTTTGCATATTGCATCTGTCCAAAAACAACAGCTGTTGATACAAAAAGGCCGATTGACACAGAAAATTGAATGATTACCAAAGCAGATCTTAATTTTACCGACGCACCAGATTCTATCGACTGGTTCGCTTTCAATATTTCAGCGGGTCGAAAACCTGAAAGAATAAATGCTGGGTATAATCCGCCAAGCAGTCCTACTATTACGGCCAGGATGAAGATCTGCATTAAATCAGTCCCGCCGTAATTGACAATATATTCTTCGCCGAGAATTCCATTATAGAGAGGCAATGATATTTCTACGATGGCAAGGGCGATCAACAAACCGATCAATGTGAGTAAAACGGATTCACCTAAAAACTGCAGAACCAAGGTTTTTTTTGAAGCGCCAACGACTTTTCGCATGCTTACTTCTCTTGCTCGTTGACTGGCCCTGGCGGTCGATAGATTCATAAAATTTATGCTGGCAATAATCAAAATCAGGGTTGCAATGGCAGAAAAGGTCATAACTGTGTTGATGTTACCGCGGGGGCGGTAGTCACCTACACCGGATGATTTAAGGTGAAGATCTTTAATGTTAACGACTTCTAGTCCAACCCTGCTCGATACGGCCTCGTTAGGATCGCCAATCGGAAATTTTGGAAAATTTCGATCAATAAAAGCTGATAGCTGATTTGATATCTCGCTAATATTCCCTCGTTCGCGCAGTGCAAAAAACATGTGAGCATCTAGCGAGAACCAGTCTTCGAAAATCCATGCACTTTCTGACCAGTCTTCTTCCACAATAAGGGCCATCGACTTTATATGAATCTGACTTTTTTCCGGCCAATCGCCGATCACCGCCTCCACAATATAGTCGCGCTTGAAAATGTCAAAATCCAGGGTCACGATCTGACCTAAAGGATTTTCACCTGCGAAATATTTGTTGGCGAGTGTTTCGTTGAGGGCAATCGTATTATTACCGCTTACAGCTTTTTCAATATCACCACTAATAAGGTTGAAATCAAATATGTTAACGGCGTCAGGGTCGACCAGAGTGATTTCTTCTACAGTTAATGTATCGCCATCAACCAACATAGGACGGGTTCTGAGTACTCGTGTTGCCAATTCAATCTGTGGAAAATCCTTCTTGAGTGCTTCCATTACCGGACCCGGCGTTGATACAAAATGCATGGGATCCCTTCCCGGTGGGCTAAAGGATGTATGAGTTCTGAAGATCCGATCACCTTTTGACCAGTTGTTGTCATACGAAAGCTCGTCCCGGACAAAGAGGGCAATAAGCATGACGGCCGCAAGGCCTACAGCCAATCCCAATACATTGATTGCGCTAAAAAGTTTATGTCGCAGGATGTGGCGCCATGAGGTTACTATGTAGTTGGTGACAATCATCATTCGTACCTTAACGCTTTAATGGGATTGGCTTTGGCGACACGCATACTGTTTCCGACAACTGTCGCCCAGGCAATGAGCAGTGCAAGGAAACCAGCAGCTACGCAGAAGCCAATGATGACGAAATTATCAATCCGGTAGGTAAATCCTTCGAGCCAGCTTGACATAAAGTAAAAAGAAACAGGCCAGGCAATAAGGTTTGCAATCATCACTGGTTTTGAAAACTGCCAAACCAACAGGCGGACCACTTCAAAGACGCTAGCGCCCATCACTTTGCGGATGCCAATTTCCTTGATGCGGCGCTCTGCGGTGAAGCTCGCAAGCCCGTATAGTCCAAGACTTGAAATCACAATAGCGAGCCCTGCGAACAGCAGGAACAGCTGACCTTGATCCTGATCTGCTTTATATTGTTCAGCAATGCGGTCATCCAGGAATGACTGAGTGAAGGGTACTTGTGGGAACATGTCTTTCCAGATGGCATTCACATCGCTTATTAATGCGGCCATGTTCTCAGTGGTGATCTTGAAAGTGAGGCGATAGTAAAATTCTTGATCAATGTAATAAAGCGTAGGGTTTGTCTCATCCCGGGTGGACCCAAGATGAATATCCGGAATGACACCGACAATGGTAAAGGCAGTTTCATCAATCAGTCTTTTACCGATGGCATCTTCGGCGTTAGTAAATCCAAATTGGCCAATAGCGGATTCGTTGATCAGCACATTTGCCTCGTCACGCTGGTTCTGGCCATAAAGGGTGGTGATGTCATCCCCGCGGGTTTCGTCCAAATTCCTGCCGGCGATCATATTGATGCCGTAGGTTTTCAGATAATCTTCATCAATACTTTGAATGCGGGAAAGAATAGGATCTACAGCCACGCCGCCAACATTGCCAAAACCGATGATCGCAACCATTCGATCAGCGGGAACAGAAGAGGTTAGCGTCGCGTCGGTAATATCTGGGTGATCAAGCAGGCGCTGTTTTAAGATATTGGCTTGTCCCATCACAAGTGGATCACGGATCCGATCAAGGACAAGAAGATTCTCTTTATTATAGCCTGCATCGCGATTGATGCTGTAAGCAAGCTGCGAATAAACAACGAGCGCGGACACAATAAGCGAAATACAGATGGTAAACTGAACCACCACCAGCACTGTTCTAAAACGAATTGATCCAATGGGCTCTGATCTTCCGGAAGAAAGCACGCGACTTGGCCTAAAGGATGACATGACAAATGCCGGGTGCGATCCTGCGCCAACGGCAACTAGCAGTGTTAGCGCAATAAGTATCCCCAATGTCACTGGCGAATGCAGCGCATCAATGCCCATCACTTTGTCAACCATGATGTTGTAATAGGGAAGGGAAACTTCCACCAGTACCAGTGCCAGGAGGAATGCCATAAAAGCCATAAAAGCCGCTTCGCTAAGGAATTGCACCACAATATCCTTCTTGGCGGCACCAAGAACTTTACGCAGGGCCACTTCCTTTGATCGCAGGCTAGCGCGTGCGGTTGAAAGGTTCATAAAGTTAAAGCAGGCAATGACAAGGATCATAAAGGCGATGAGAGCGAAAGACACAATGGTGGTCATGCTGCCTTTTGGTTTAATCCGTGCAGATTCTGATCCTTTAAGGTGGATGTCCTCTAGTGGCATCAGATGCAGTTCCCATCGCTCGCTGGGGACGATGGTATCATTGGGTCGCGGACCACGACGATCAAGGAATGCGGGAAATTTGGCTTCGGCTGTGGCTTCTGTGCCTTGCGCATTCATATTCACGTAAATGTATGTACCAATGTTAAACCAATCGTCTAAAAGGGACAGTGGGCCATTTTCATCGGCGGGCTGTGGGAATTCTGCGTAGCTTAACGGTATGATAATATCCAAGTCCATATGGGTCGTTGTCGGCAGGTCCCGAAGCACCGCGCTTACACGGTAATCACGCCCATTACTTAGCGTAAGGCTGTTACCCACCACATTGGTTGAACCAAAATATTTGATCGCCATTTCTTCGGACAGGATCACAGCTGTGGGATCGGAGAGCGCTTGATCCTTGCTACCATGCAAGAACGGGTAGTCGAAAATTTCAAAAAAATTCGTTTCGGCAAAGGCTACTGTTTCCGCAATGTAATCCTGCCCGTTTCTGATGTTGCGGTCGGCATAGTAAAGCCTGGCAACCTGATCAAATTCAGGGAAATCCTGCTCTAGGAAGGGTTTTAATGGCCCCATGGTTGCCGCAAGGTGGAATGTTCTAGCGGTTGGCGGGTGGCTTATAAGCTCAACGCGGTAAATGTTGTCGCTATTGGGAATCCACGCATCGTAGTTAAGCTCATCTTTGATGAAAAGCATAATCAGGATACAGGTTGCAAACCCAACAGCCAGACCAATGATGTTAATGGCGCTGAAAAGCTTGTGCTTGATAATATTGCGACTGGCGCTGACGAAGTAATTGGCAAGTTTCATTATTGGTACCTCTTATTCATATCTTAGCGCTTTGATTGGATTGGCTTTGGCGACACGCATACTGTTACCCGCGACCGTGGCCCAGGCGATGAGCAGCGCAGCTATGCCGGCAATGGCGCAGAAACTAAATATGAGGACATCCTCAATTCGGTAAACAAAGCTTTCGAGCCAGATCGACATGGCGTAAAAGGAAACGGGCCATGCGATCAGATTGGCGATGATCACCGGTTTTGAAAATTGCCAGACCAGAAGTTTCACAATATCGTAAACGGTTGCGCCCATCACTTTACGCACACCAATTTCTTTGGTGCGGCGTTCGGCGGTAAAGCTGGCAAGGCCATATAAACCCAAGCAGGCAATAAAAATTGCCAAACCGGAGAAGGCGGCGAACATGGTCATTTCACCTTGCTCAGTTGCATATTGCTCAGCCAATTGATCAATGGCGTGATCGTAGCCAAATGGAATGCTGGGTACTTCCTGTTCCCAGATTGCCTGTGCGGCACTTACCATTGCAGCCGGGTCACCAGTAAAACGGATGGTGATATATTGGGCAAACTCTGGCCTGAGCTCGAATATTTCCGGACGCATTTCTTTCTTGAGAGTATCCAGGTAGACATCCGGAATAACACCAATGATGGTGTGTTCTCTGATCACCTCTCCTTCGTCACCACTAAGCGGTCGATAAAGCAGTTTGCCAACAGCTTCCTGAGGTGTGCCCAGCGCAAATCTGTTCAGTGCTGTTTCATTTATGATCAGGGCACTGGAATGACCTTCACCAGCAACAATACTTTCATAGGTGGCCCGTTCATCATTCATGTTGATGTCGTAATATCGTCCGGCAAGTAGAGGAATTTGGTAGGTTTCGAAATAATCATATCCGATGCCGCGATTGCCCATCAGCAGGCTTTCTGTTTCCGGCATTTCCGGCGTGCGCATTCCGGTGTTGTTTTCTGTTGGTCTGCCCGGTGCATCGTTGGACCAGGTTACGCTAATGGCTTGCGGCAAGCGCTTGTATTCCTCAACCAGCAGCGATAGTTTTTCACTCGCCGCATCGCGGAAAAGATTATTGATGACCAGAAGATTTTCCTTGTTAAACCCAAGATCTTTATTTTTTGCATAAAGCATCTGGCCGTAGACCACCGCAGTGGATACAAAGAGCGTGATACTGACCGCAAATTGGAAAATAACCAATGCTGCTCTCAATTTAGCCGAAGCACCTGTTTCTGAGGATTGGTTGGCCTTCAGGACTTCCGCAGGTCGAAATCCGGATAGAATGAGTGCTGGATATATGCCGCCCAGCACTCCAACCGATACAGCGAGACCAATAATGATCAAAACGTCAGTGGATGCATAATTAAAGGCTAGTTGTTTGCCAATTGTCTGATTGTATATAGGTAAAGCCATTTCTACGATGACGACAGAGACAAACAAAGCAACTAAGGTGATGATTATGGATTCACCGATAAATTGGACGACCAGATTTTTTCTTGATGCGCCCATTACTTTGCGCAGGCTGACTTCCTTGGCACGCTGACTGGCGCGGGCGGTGCTTAAATTCATAAAATTGATACTGGCGATTACCAGTATCAAAATGGCAACCGCTGAAAAGGTAATTACGGTAGCCATGCTGCCCATTGGCTTATACTCGCCATTGGATGGTCCTAAAAGATGCAGATCTTCGATGTTCTGTGAATTAAGAAGTATAAAACTGGAAACGCGGTCACCGTTATCCTGTTCCGGGAAATGACGATCGATAAAGGCAGGCATCTGGTCATTTATGTCAGTGATATCAGAGCCTGGGGTCAGGCTAAAATAAAGGTGAGCATTAACGGAAAACCACTGGTCGAACATCCAGCTCTGTACCTTCCATTCTTCTTCAACAATTGAGACAATGGCGGAGGCGGCCAGCTGACTGTTTTCTGGCATATCTTCGATGATTGCCCTTACAACGAATTCGCGCTCGTAAACATCAGCATTAATTGTGATAGATTGGCCAAGTGCACTGCCATCCGGAAAGTATTTGTCGGCTAATGTTTTGTTCAGCACGAGTGAACTTTGATCTTCAAGAGTATTTTCCAGACTTCCTTCTAAGACATTAAAATCAAAAATCTGAAAAAAGCCGGGATCTACAAGACTGATCTGTTCTTCAAAATACTGATTATCCATTATGAAGGTTGCGCGTTTATTGGCTTCTCGTGACGCTTCGACCACCTGTGGGAAGTCCTGCTCAAGCGCGTGATAAATCTTGCCGGCAGCAACCGAAAACACCATTGGTGGACGCCCTGTAGGGAGGAAAGTCTGATGCATGCGGTAAATATTATCCGCATTATCCCAAAATCTATCGTAAGAGACCTCATCACGTACAAAGAGTGCGATGAGCATACATGCGGCAAGCCCGATGGCAAGCCCAAGTATGTTGATGGCGCTGAATAACTTATGGTTATAAATGTTGCGCCAGGCGCTTACGGTATAGTTTTTCAGGATCACTTTTCTTTCCTCTCTATTCGTATCGCTTATTCATATCTCAGGGCGTTTACCGGATTGGCCTTTGCGACACGCATGCTGTTGCTGGCGACGGTTCCCCACGCGATAATGAGTGCGGTGACACCGGCCATCAGACAGAATGCGATGATCAGGTTGACCTCAATACGGTAAACAAAATTTTCAAGCCAGACGCTCATGGCATAGAACGAAATCGGCCATGCCAGCAGATTGGCGATAATCACCGGTTTTGAAAACTGCCAAACCAGTAGTTTCACCACTTCAAATACACTGGCACCCATCACTTTTCTGATGCCAATTTCCTTGGTGCGGCGTTCGGCCGTGAAGCTAGCAAGGCCATAAAGTCCCAGGCAGGCGATGAATATTGCCAGGCCGGAAAATGCCGCGAACATGCTCGCCTGTCCTTGCTCCGCCTGATACTGGCGGTCAATGGCTTCCGCGACAAATTCACCGTCAAACGGAATGCTCGGGATTTCACGTTCCCAAAGAGCTTTTACTTGTGCAAAAAATGTTTCTGGATCACCTGTAAAGCGCGCGGACAGGATTGACGCATAATTTGAATCCAGATCATATATTTCGGGACGAATTGTGCTTTTTAAGCTGTCAAAATGCACATCCGGCACCACGCCTATCACTTCATAAGTGGCAGTCAGGCCTTCTTCCGGTTGGCCAGCACCAGCGAAAATCAGCTTGCCGATGGCTTCTTCCGGTGTGCCAAGACCAAGGCGGCGGACGGCCGATTCATTGATCATGGTTTGACCAGTATAAATATTCCCTTCGCGCAGATCACTGGTGAAAACCGTTCTGTCCCCGCGCTCAAGGTTATATTCGCGGCCAGCGACAAGGTCGACCTGATATGTCGTGAAATAATCGTGACTTATACTCCGGTTACCAATCAAAACAGCATCTTCAGTGGACTGGCCTTCAATATGAACGATGGTGTTGTTCTGATGTACATAGCCTGGCATAAAGTTTGACGTGCTTACAGCGACGGCTTGCGGCATGCGGCGTATTTCAGTAAGCAGAAGGTCCATTTTTTCGAGTGCGACATCACGGTACATTTCACCAACCGCAAGGATGTTGTCTTTCTTAAAGCCAAGATCCATATTTTTAGCATATAGCATCTGTCCGTAAACAACTGCGGTGGAAACAAACAGCGTGATGGATACTGCAAATTGAAGGATCACCAGGGCGTAACGTAGCTTTACAGATGAGCTTGTTTCCACGGACTGATTTGCCTTCAGATTTTCTGCTGGTCTAAAACCTGACAAGATAAAAGCGGGATAAATACCCCCCATAAAACCAACGGCGAAGGCAAGGAATATAACGCCCAGGATATCATTACTTGCGTAATTGATCGCAAGTTCCTTATCCAGGATCTCGTTATAGGTAGGCAGGGCCATTTCAACAATCGCAAGGGATATCAGAAGACCGAGAATGGTCAGTAAAATGGATTCGCCTAGAAACTGGATCACAAGATCCTTCCTTGATGCTCCCATTACTTTGCGAAGGCTGACTTCCTTTGCGCGCTGACTGGCGCGTGCTGTGCTTAGGTTCATAAAATTGATCGCAGCGATCACAAGAATAAGCCCTGCCACAGTGGCAAAAATCACCACTGTGTTCATATTACCGGTGGGATGATATTCGCCTTCACGATTTGATTTAAGGTGTAAATCCTTAATGTTCATTGCTGACGTGGAAACTAGATCGGATGTATTATCCGCACCACCGAATGGCACTTCCGGGAAATTACGGTCTACAAAAGAAACCATGTTATCGTTGATGTCCGCGATGTTTGTACCTTCGTGGGTCGCGAAGTAAAGCTGGCTGTTGGTTGAGAACCACGCATCAAACATATAGGGCTGATCCTGCCAGGCCGGCTCATCAATTGGGATGAGTGCTTCAGCAATCACCTGGCTGTTTTCAGCCATATCTTTGATTACTGCGGCGACAGTGTAATCGCGCTGAAACAGATCAAAGTCGATGGTAACAGTCTGACCAATCGGATTTGAGCTGCTAAAATATTTCTCAGCCAGCGTTTCATTAAGAACTATATTGCTGATATTATCCAGCGCACCGTCGATATTTCCTGCAACCACATCAAGATCAAATATGGCTGCGAAGTCTGCATCAACAAGTGAGATATCATCAACAAAATACTGGTCACCCAGTATAACTGTTGGCTGCTGCCTTGAAATCCGTGACGCGTGTGTGACTTGTGGAAAGTCCTTCTTTAGTGCGTGAATGACAGGTCCTGGTGTCATTGCAGATTCAATGGGGTCCCGTCCAGGTACACTGAAGGTAATATGAATGCGGTATATATTGTCCGCTTTCGTCCAGAAGCTGTCATAGGACAGTTCATCACGAACGAAAAGCGCAATCAAAATACAGGACGCAAGCCCGATGGCGAGACCAAGAATATTGATCGCGCTAAAAAGCTTGTGCTTGAAAATGTTGCGCCATGCGCTTCTTAAATAATTGGTAAGGAGCATTTTATCCTATCCGTTTCTTTCCCTATTCCCATTTGGCCTCCCAGCAAATCGAAATTAGGCGCGCATGCTTTCTGTCACCACGTGACCATCAAGAAGATTGATCGTGCGGCGGGCGTAGTCAGCATGTGACGGACTATGGGTAACCATTACGATGGTTGTGCCTTCCTCATTCAGCTTTTGAAGCATTTCCATCACTTCCTGACCGTGAGCGGTATCAAGGTTACCGGTCGGCTCGTCAGCGAGGATCATGCTTTGGTTGCCAACCACGGCGCGGGCGACAGCAACACGCTGCTGCTGACCACCGGAAAGCTGGCTTGGCATATGTTTGGCGCGGTGTGCGATACCGACTTTATCCATCACGGCAGCAACGCGTTCTTTACGCTCACTGGCAGGGATATCGTGATAAAGAAGGGCCAGTTCGATATTTTCAAAAACCGACAACTCGTCAATCAGGTTAAAGCTCTGGAAGATGAAACCGATGTGCTGTTTTCTGATCACACCAAGTTGTGCTTCAGAATAGCCAGCGACATCTTCACCGTTGAAGAAATAGTGACCACTGGTCGGTGTATCGAGCATACCAACGATGTTGAGCAGCGTTGATTTACCACAACCGGATGGTCCCATGATCGCTACGAATTCACCGTGTTCGATCTCGATATTCACATTGTTAAGCGCCACCGTTTCCACTTCGTCAGTGCGGTAAGCTTTTGTAAGGTCTTGTAGTTTTAACATTTTTAGTCCTTTTGGTTTTTATTATTCGAATTAATTAGATTTATTAGGTTTCTGTAAGTTTTAAGCGGTCCATGTCCATGAAGCTGGTATAAGGTGATGTAATCACGCGTTCACCAACCTGTAGTCCATCGATCACTTCAATGAAGTTGTTGTTTCTGCGGCCAAGGCGAATGTTGCGCTTCACTGCAAACTCGCTGTCATCACTGACAACAAAGATCCAGCTGCCACCGGTATCCTGATAGAAGGCTCCATACGGGATAAGCACAGCTTCAGAAGAATCGCCAAGGGTCAGCTTCGATTGAAGCGTTTGGCCGCGGCGAATATCTTCCGGTTGTTCAGCTGTAAACACCATATCGATTTTGAACTGGTTATTTTGAACATCCGGGTAGATCTTCTTGATGCGCATTGGGAATTCTTCGCTATCCCCAGGGCGCACATAAACACCGTTTTGGCCAAGATCAACACGGTTCAGGTAAAACTCATCGATTTGAACTTCCAGTTTGAAGTTATAAGGATCATCGATTTGTCCGATCGCTTCACCGCGTCCCACAGTTTGCCCCAGCTCAAGATCAAAACCTGAAAGCTGACCCTCAATCTGGGCTTTCATGTTTAGGTTCTCAAGGCTGGTGCGGGCGATGCCAAGGTTTCTTTCAAGGTTTTGTGAATCAAGGCGAGAACGCTCAAGCTGTTGTTCCTGCATGCGTGCGTCAGTTTCCTGAGACATGCGGGTCACTTCGAGCATTTTGACCTTATAGGTAAGATCTTCTTCTGCCTCGTCCAATTGTGCCTTGGTGAAGTTACCATTGGCGTAAAGTTTCCGATATCTTTCCACGTTGCGGGTCATTTTTTGTATTTCATATTCCAGCGTTGTTATCTCTGTAATATGCCGCAATCTGTTTTGTTCGAGTTGAAGCTCCAGCGTGCGCATGGCGTTTAACTCACCAGCCACACGGGCTTCGTTTTCAAAAACCTGGATTTGAAGAGTTGGGTTTGAAAGCTCAACAATCTCTTGTCCTTGCGTGACGATGGCGCCATCCTCGACAAGAATGTTCTCCACGCGGCCACCTTCCGTCGCTGAGACGAACACAGTGGTGAGCGGGGTGACCTTACCTCTGATTGGAATATAGTCTTCATAAACGCCGCTGGTTACTTGTGAGACCACCAAGCGACTTTCTTCGACGCGGAAGGTTCGGCCACCCGTTGCGCTTTCAATAATTAAGTAAAGAACGAAGGCGGCAATAAGTCCACCTGCGCCCCACATTGCCATTTTGACCGGGTTTCTTTTCTTTTCGATAACACGGTCCATGCCAGTGCCTGCGTGGGCACCTCCTGGTTTTTTTATGTTGTCCATTTTAGTCATAATTTTTACTGCAATCGTTAAAATTTAATTCTGTTTACTAATATTGCAAAGAGTGTGCCAATTAATAAACCTTTGAAAATGAATGATTTTATGCTTTACTGTTCGAAAATGGACAGTATATACTGTTCGCAATTGAACACATGTGTACGAATCTGAACAATTGATAAAAACAGGGTTTTTGGATGGAAAAACGGGGCGCTATTCTCATTGTTGATGATGATGAAGACATTCTGGTGGCTGGAAAATTGTTGCTGAAACGGCATTTCGCCGACGTGGTTACAATCAGCCAACCAAACCAAATTGCTGCGTCCATGCGCAAGCAGGATTTCGACGCCATCCTTCTTGATATGAATTTCGGCCCAGGCCGCAGTTCCGGTGAGGAAGGATTTCAATGGTTGGCGGAAATTTTAAAAATTGATCCCGAAGCGGTGGTGATTATGATCACCGCGCACGGCGGTGTTAATATTGCTGTCGAAGCCATGAAAATGGGGGCAACAGATTTTGTATCGAAACCCTGGCAAAATGAAAAGGTTGTTGCGACACTTTCTGCCGCAGTGAAACTTCGTAAAACCCGAAACAAGGCCGCGACCCTAAAGCAGGCCAATCGCACACTTGTCGAGGACAGTGGTGGGCAGCAGATTATTGGAAATTCTGAAGCGCTTAAACAAATCCAGTCGATTATCGAACGTACCGCGCCGACGGATGCCAACGTGCTTATTGTCGGTGAAAATGGAACGGGTAAGGAACTGGTGGCGCGTGAACTGCACCGTCTTTCCAACCGGTCCGACGAAATTTTCCTCAGTGTGGATATGGGGGCAATCAGCGAAAGCCTGTTTGACAGTGAACTTTTTGGTCATAAGAAAGGCTCTTTCACAGATGCAAAAGATGATCGGGTTGGAAGATTGCAAGCCGCCTCGGGAGGAACACTATTTCTAGATGAGATCGGAAACTTACCACTTCATCTGCAGGCAAAGCTTCTCACTGTACTTGAGCAAAGAAATGTGACACCGGTAGGCTCAAACCAATCAGTACCCATTGATGTTCGGGTGATCGCGGCAACAAACCTTACGCAAAAGCAACTTAATGATGAAAGCCGCTTTCGCCAAGATCTTCTATTTAGGCTTAATACGGTGGAAATTGAAGTGCCGCCCCTTCGAGAACGTCCAGGCGATATTGAGGAAATTGCAAATCACTATATCGATCTTTACTGCAGAAAATACGATAAAGAGGTAAAGAAACTTTCGGCCGATGCCCTAAAGGCCATTAAGGCCTACGAATGGCCAGGCAATGTTCGCGCTCTTCGTCATGCCATTGAACGGGCGGTGATCCTAAGCCAAGATAAAACCTTCTCAGCGAGCGATTTTTCACTGGAAAGCCAACCGGGTAGTGCTGGTGAAGTGGACAGTAAGCTTTCCCTGAGGACGGAAAATGGTGGTGAAGAATTTGTGCTTCCTGAAGGCAACCTCAATCTTGAGAAGATGGAATATCTGCTGATTGAAAGATCTCTCAAGAAACACCGCTACAATATTTCTCATGCGGCAAAGGAGCTGGGCTTGACGCGCGCAGCACTGTATCGAAGGATGGAAAAACATGGGTTTTAAACGCTTCAGCGTTCTGCTTACCATTCGCCTTGTGTTGCTGTTTCTCACGGTTGCAAGTCTGGCGATACTGGTGATCAGCCCGGGTTTTCTTGCGGCAAGCCTTCTTATTACTCTGATCGCCCTGTTTCAGATTTTTGAAATTGTACGCTTTGTGCAGCTTACCAATGATGACCTTACCCGTTTTCTGGATGCGATGCGGTACGGCGATTTTGGTCAAAAGTTTGATCATGCAGGGATGGGAGCTGGCTTCATTGAGCTTGGAGAAGCGATTACCGATATTCTGGAGCGTTTCAGGCAATTTCGTGGTCAGCAGGAAGAAGAACTTAAGCATTTAAAAGCGCTGATTGAACATGTGCCGGTGCCACTAATGTCGATCAGAAGTGACGGGAGCGTTCTCATTCACAACAATGCGGCGCGGCGCTTGTTTGGCTCAACTCACGTAGCCAATGTCACTGATCTTTCACAGTTTGGTGAAGAATTTAGAAACAAGCTTATGACCATTAAGCCGGGTGAGCGGCATTTGGTGACCTTTAGAATCGACGATCTTGAACAAACATTGACGGTAGCATCGACTCAAATAATGTCCGCCGGAAAAATGGAAAAGATCATATCGCTCCAGGACATCCAAAGTGAACTTGATGTGGCGCAGCTTAAGGCCTGGCAGGATCTTGTGCGGGTGCTGACCCACGAAATTATGAATAGTATCACGCCGGTTTCATCGCTTGCAAAAACGGCCGCTGATCTGGTCGAAGATGCCATCGGGAAAGCGGAAGGGCAAACCGAACTCGTGGAAGAACTTACTGATGTC
>JANQJN010000167.1 GCA_028281625.1 Emcibacteraceae bacterium
TCAAGAGCATCCGCTTTTTCATTGGCATTCATGGCGGCGAGCGCGCTAGCCCCTCCGACAAAAGCTAGAAATTTTCGTCTGTCCATTGGCTGCTCTCCCGATGTTTTGAGATCACATCGTCTCATAAAAGAGGGCAGATTGTCAATGAACGTACCGTTCTTTCAACTTTTGAGAGTGCGTGTCGTGCAGAACTCCCGCATGGTTAACGCCGCGATGATCAAGCGATTCGCACAAAAAATTCTTTTGGCTGTTCAGTAATTCTTCGCATGTGGACGGAGGCCTAAAACACGAAATGGGAGAAATCTTAATCCAATTATTAAGAAATATAGTTAAAATTTTAATTAATGTTAACCTTTTCTAAAGAACTTGCAATTTTTGGCAGAAAACGTACGATTATTGAGTGTAAACAGTTAGTAAATTGAGCGAATTGGGCTGCTCAAAACAAGTAAATCAGGGAGTAACAATGATTGAGATAAAGCGTTTACCAAGTGGGCAATTTCTTGAATTTTTGGCAAGGGACATTCTGAAAAGAAAAACAGAGGACCTTGAGCCGGAGAATATGCTCGACGGTAAATTAGGGTATATGTGGCTTATATTTGGCACCTGCAAAAGAGAGAAGGATATTCAGTGGGTCAACCACAAGTATGAGCGCAACAAAGTGGTTAAAACCACCCTCGCGAAAGCGAAAAGCAGATGGTCAAGTTTTATTAAAGGTAAAGACATCGAAGAAAAGATCGAGTTTTACCACAAGATGCTAGATGACGAAGCCAAGCGGCGAGGAGGCGTTGTTGTGGATGTGCCAAACTTCCACTAATGGTGCCGCAGTTTAATCCGGCAAAGATTAATCGGTCAACGATTAATCGCTATGAGTTTTTTGCCAGCGTTCTGCCATCCGAAATGCAAGATCAATTTGATCACCGGCCATGTAGCGGGCGGTGAAATCTTTGTCATTGCCAGCGCCCTTGGCGCCATTTTCTTCGGATATCATATACCACATTAATGCAACCACATCGCTTTTGGTGACGCCTTGACCATTACGGTAAATGTCGCCAAGTTCATGCTGAGCAATAACATCACCTTGTTCTGCTGCCTCTTTCAACTGGTCAACTTTTAGGCTGTCCTGGTAAAAGTTTATTTTGGCAACAATATACCGGTCCTGCATATTCACAGGGTTGGTGATTGCTTTATTGGTGGAAACGGTGGAAGCGGAGCCTATAACATCGCCTTCGGCACAAGCACCCTGAGAGAAACTCAGTGCCACAAGACTCAAAGAAAGGCCCAATACTTTCTTATTCAGTTTTAACATGCTTTTTAGTCCCTAAAAATTTACTACTTAAACTACTATTTACTACTATGTGTAGTATGAGTTTAATTGGTAAACAAAGGGTTAAGTGAATTCCTGCGAAGACCCCTCGATCGTGAATTGGGGACCAATAACAAGGGTTTACCCGGCAAAAAAATATCTGAAAATTTATTTTAAATTTTAATAAGTTGACGAAATGTTAAGGATATTTGCTGTGCATCTAACAATCATAGGTTTAAAATCGTTGAGTGTTTCAATTGGAGCATGGAGCGTCAAAGCAGATTTAAGGTCTTCGCTTGGCCATGGAAAAAACCTGGTCGTCCGCGTAGCCGATGCTTTCATAAAAGCTGATAGCCTGTTTATTTGAATGGCGGATTTGCAGATTTATTTTTGGTGCACCAAGTGCAAATAGCTTTTCTTCCATGGCTGCTACGATTTCACCGCCGTAGCCCATATGCTGGGCGCGGGGCTCAACACACAGATTATTGATCCAGCCTCGGCGACCCTCAAAGCCACCCCATACGGTTGCCATGATCCGGTCATTGATCCGTCCTACAAGGAAAAGATCGGGGCTGTGATCCATCTTGCGCTTTATATCCAGGGTGGGATCATTCTTGGCGGTAAGCAGTCCACAACGTCCCCATAGGGCGATGACCTCATCCTGATCATCCATTTGAAAGGCACTGATGATCATTAAAGCTCATCCGCGCTAAATGGGCGACGCATGCTAAAGGCAGCGGGTGTGTCTCCCATTTCGGTGAGCAGGGTAAGTTTCTCTTTGGCTTCTGCAAGGGTGGGGATATGACCTTCTTCCACAAACCACATGACATGACTGGGCGTTTCCATTTTATGGAACCACTCATATCGCCTTTTGAGAAAATCAACATGGCCAGTCTTCAGGATATATGCCTTAAGGTTTTCCAGGTCAGTCCAGACCGACATATTGATGAGCAGCATCGGGTCATCAAAGGCCTGGATGCCGGTGGCATCACCGCTTTCGTCTTGAAGTCGCCAGACAAAACCTGGTGCCGTATCCGCAAGGCCGTTCACATAATCAAGGTTGTCCATGAATTCCTTCATGATGTCACTGTCGGCTGCGCCTCTCATCCGGGCAATGTTTAACTGTGCAAGATTCATTATATTAGGCCTCAATCGCTGGTAAATTCTCCGTCATTGCGGACTTGATCCGGAATCTCTTTCCAGATGCTACAGGGAAGAGATTCTGAAACAAGTTCAGGATGACAATTAAAGGATCTTAATGTCTTATTATTGACTTTATGCTATGTAAGAAGAATGTAAAGTTGAATTTTTATAGGTGTCAAAATGAAAAAAGTCATTGTAATGATTGCGTTGATGGTGGGTTTTAGTGCTAATGCTGCTGCCGGGGAGCATGCCACCAGACTTTCCCAGTGTTTAAGTGCAAATACAACCGAAGCAGATAAAGCGGTACTTACCCGGTGGGTATTCAGCACGCTTTCCAAGCACCCGAACCTGGCGAGCAATCCAAATATGAATGACCTTGTTTCCGTGGCCCGTGATATTCGCAGCGGTGCTGATCGCGAAATGGCACAGCTTGTGGAAAAATTCATTTACGACAAATGTAACGAAGAATTAAAGGCGGCTGTAAAAAACGAAGGACCTGCAGCGATCCAAACCAGTTTGCGTGGTTATGTGGAGCAAACCGGGCGCGATATCCTGAATCATCCGAGCATCACTGGAAGTGTCGCGGGCATCGCCACGCAAATGGATTTTTCAAAAATGCTGCAAGCATTAATGGCGCAGTAGGGAAGAGCTAAATCGAAAGCCCATTTGCTTCTATACGCAGGGCTTCCACTTCATCCGTTTTACCAATTGATGCGAAAAGCGTAGTGGCTTCGTTGTAGTAGGCGGCGGCTTGCTGAGCCGATCCCAATTTTTTTTCAAGTCTCGCCATATTTACAAAAACGGTCGCTTCGCCGTCAATGTCGGCCGCGGATTTAAAGAGCTGCTGTGCCGCATTGAAATTCACCATTGCGGCGTCATAATTTTCAAGGCCACTTTCAAGAAGACCAATATCTTGCTGGAGTGCTGCTTCGCCCATTAAATTGGGATGATCCGCATAAATATCGCCGGCACGTCGATAAAGCCAGCGGGCGCGACGGTCATTACCAATATGACGTTCAATATTTGCAACCTGTGTAAAGATTGCTGCTGTTTTTTCAAATTGGCCATCGTCTTCAGCGATCTTGAGCGCATCATAAAGGTGCGCGCGTGCCGCATCAAAGCGGTTAAGCCGTAGTTTAATGTCAGCAAGTTTGATAAAGAGCGAGATCTGAGCGTTATTATCGTTATAGGCCTGCGCAAGCCTTAAGGCTTCATCAAAGTAAAGCAGTGCTTCACGTGGGTTTGAGCGGATCAAAGCGGTTTCACCAAGCGCCCTGAGTGCCACAAACATGCCGCGGCCATAATCTTCTGTTCGAAAGATTTCATAGGCTTTTTCAAATTCGCCATGCGCGGCAACAAAGCGCCCGGCATTTCTTAGATCATACCCACGTTCCAGTGCGTCATTGCCACTTGGTGCAGGTTTTAACAGAGTATTGAGCAAAATTCCCGTCACCATCGCGAAAACCAAAAGTCCGGTGACAACAGACCGCCAGGTTAGTCGCGCCACATAATGGCGGAACACTCCATAAACCACATACAGTGTTACGAAGGCCCGTGAAAAGAATGCTGACAATGCGTTACTCATGGCGGCATCTTACAGGAAGTTCTCATGATTACAAAGACTTCCGTCATCACAAAATTTTGAGAAATTTGGCTTTTCCGCTAACATACAGCGGCTTGGGGTAAAGATAAGGGGAATAATAATGAAGAATATTAGGTACTGGCTGGCTGTTGTCGCAGCTTATGTTGCAATGGGTGCTGCGGCGCCGGTAATGGTTATGCTTCTTGGGGACCAGCTTGCAAGTCAGGCGGCAATTGGACGCCCTGAGGCGGATTTAATGCGACTTTTCTGGGTGTCACTGGTTGGTTATTTCGTCATAACCTGCGTCATGGTTTATATCTTCTCAAGAGGCAGAGAAGGTAAAGGCTGGATGGAAGGGGCACGCTTTGGAGCGCTTATTGGCCTTATGATGTGCGGCACCAGCATGTGGATGTATTCTGTTTATCCTTGGGAGCTTCCCGCTCTTTATACGGATATGTTCATAAACATTGTGGTTTATACCCTAGGTGGCATCGTGATATCGCTGGTCTACAAACCAGCGTCCTAGATTGCTTCAGGTATGCTGCGCATATCCAATGTAGCGAGCTCAAGGCTGCCTGGTTCATTTCTTTGAGAGGAGGGATGGGGCGACCTATACCTTGAGGGATAATTTTTCTGGTGATTTGTCTGACCGGTTTCCTGTACCCAAGGAGCGCGGTAGATAAAGCGCCTGCACGTACTCAGTGCATTGAATGATGGGGATTGGTCGCCCCTAGCACGTTAAGCTTGAGATCACCTTATGGGCACAGGTCTTAACAAAAAGTAAACATGTATCCGGAATGTATAAAAGAAATAATATAACACTATTTCAATGGCTTAGCAGTGATTTTAGTTAAAATTTTATCTTAATGTTTGTTAACGGGCAAAGTCCTTTGAATCTGCGCCTTTGCAAAATGGTTAACGCGAAAATCGCTCCCAAAATTAAGGATTATTAATTTTTTTGGCCTTAATGGTTAAGAGCGTTAACATTAATAAGTTAACGTAAATAGCGATATTTACTAAGAGAATCACCCTTCGAATCAATAGAATCGGTTAAGAATAGGCCCCGCTTTTTCGCAAAACCATTAAGAATCCTGTTAAGATTCGTATTTTCGGTAATTTACCTTGACATTATTGGGACCCGCTATGACGATTTTGGAGTAGTTGGGACTCCTGTGGAAAAAATCCGACGGCGGGAACTGCCGCCAATTTTATTGAATTGTTCCCGGTGATGCTCCGCATCCCCATGGAACGAGCTCAAGGCTGCTCGCCACCTTGCGAAGATATATCATCTAAACTTTCCGGTGTGGGTTCATCCGGCGCATTCATCATAGCAAAAATATAAAGTGCAAGGACGGCAGCAGTGGCGATTAATGTCATTTTGGTGGCGTTCATAAAATCACATTTCCAAAAATAAAGCTTAGCGCGTTTCCTGCGCCATTGCCGATTTACACATATTCACATATTTAAAGGAGGAAAGCCATGGCATTTCCAAGCGGCTGGGGCCGTAAACAAAAAATTACCATCGAGTCATCGCAAGTTTCCGGCAGTGGTTCCTACACTGATTTCCCGGTGCTTATTACCCTTGATCATCTTGATAAACGGATCTCGGACTTAGAAATTAAGGTCGCGGAACGCTACGTCCGCATTGACCATTTCACAAGACTTGAAACCCAGATTCTCGCCAAGCTGGAGCGCATCGAAAAGAAAATCGATGCCAAGGCCGACAAATGACCCCGGTAGAGTTTAAACGCGAAGTGATCCGCCCGGTGATAAAGAAACTGGATCTTTGGTCCGTCCCGGCTGAGGAGCTTCTTCTCGGTACAGCAATTCATGAAAGTGGCGGACTTAAAAAAGTTCGCCAGTTCGGTGGTGGCCCAGCGCTTTCCTATTTTCAAATGGAACCGGCAACACTTTACGATCTTCATGATAACTTCCTAGCCTTTCGTCCGAAGTTAAAACGCGCGCTTGATCAGTTTCAAATCCCGTGCTTGAGCTTACCCGAAAACCTGACCATGAATCTGGCCTACGCTGCGGCGGCCGCAAGACTTCAATATTACCGCGCGCCCGAAGCTCTGCCGAAAAGCTTGGAAGCGCAAGCCGACTACTGGAAAAAATACTGGAACACGGCCGCCGGCAAAGGCTCGCCGGACCAATATCTAAGTCATTACAAGCATTATATTTAACCCTGAAGCGATCCGCTTCGGGGTTTTTTGTTGTTTTGGGGCGC
>JANQJN010000169.1 GCA_028281625.1 Emcibacteraceae bacterium
ATGATTTGTTATGGAGTGGCAGGGGCGACGTCGGTGCGCGTTGGTATTGCGATGGGTCGCGGAGATCATCATGATATGGCGTTGGCCGGCATTTGCGGACTGGCTTACAACACCATGATATGCCTGCCCATGATGCTGATCCTTTATTTTTACCCTGGATTTATCGCGGGCCTGTTTACCAAAGATACGCTGCTCATCGCCGCCACAGTACCGCTTATGGCACTTTCGGTGTGGATGCTCATATTGGATACGGCACAGACCGTTATGGGCAATGCGCTTCGTGGGGCGCAGGACATCTGGATGCCGGCACTATTTTATATTATTTGTTACACCATGGTCATGATACCACTGGCTTACTTCCTGACGTTTACTCTGGATCATAAAGCGATAGGCTTGATCGAGTGTATTATTGTTGCTAGCTTTCTATCACTTGTGCTTTTGAGCTCACGGTTCTTTTATTTAACGCTGGTAAAAAAACAAACCATCAATGACTGATTACAAGAAACCTAAAATTACGCTTTCCATCATCATTCGGTCGGTTCTGTTTAATTGCTATTTCTATATCTGCTTCACATTTTTTCTGATTTTTATAGTCACGCCACTTTCATTTTCAAAGTCGCCGGTAAAAATGAGAAAAGCCATTCTGGCGATGATCAACTCCACCATTTATATGTTTGACAAAATAGCCAACGTTAAGATTGTGGAAAAAGGGCTCGAAAATATTCCCGAAGGCAAAGGGTTTATTTACTGCGCCAAACATATGAGCAATTTGGATGCGTATTTTCTGTATCGTAGGTCGCCAAACCTCACAGCTCTTGCAAAGAGGGAACTTTACCTTGTCCCGTTGGTTGGGCGAATTTTACGGAAAATGGGTGTGCTGTCTATTAATCGTGGTGCAGGCGAAGCGCAAAAGCAAACGCCTGTCATCGCAAAGGAACTTGTGGAACGTAAAATTCCAATGATCATTTTCGCAGAAGGTACCCGTACCCGGATTGGTGAACGCAAAAAACTAAAATCTGGTGCCTATTACTATCAAAAGGAAGGCGATCTTGATGTCATTGTTGTCGCGCATAATTCCGGTTTCTTTTGGCGCAGGGACAGTTTCATAAAATACCCCGGAACATTGATCGTTGAATATCATCCAGCCTTGCCATCCGATCTTGGAAAAGCTGAATTTATGACGTTGGTCGAAAAACAGCTTCTGGACCGAAGTGACGAACTTATGGAGTTGTGATTTCCTGTTTTGTACAGTATATTGAACAAAACAAGGAAATTACTGTTAATGAGCCAAGCCAGTCCGCCAGACATTGCCGCAACGATCAAGGAACTAAGGTCCGCTAGATCGCTTACTCTTGATCAGCTCGCGGCTGCGAGTGGAATTTCAAAGTCCATGTTGTCACAGATTGAGCGCAACAAGACCAATCCAACCGTCGGCACTCTTTGGAGCCTTACACAAGCACTTGGTATAGACATCACCGACTTGCTGGGTACCGGGTCTAAAATGAATGCGAAAGAAAAGCAGATTTCAACCATGAAATCTCACCAAACGCCTGAAATTCAGAGCGCTGACGGTAAATGCACACTAAAGATACTCGGCCCACATGAACTGGTATCCCATATGGAATGGTACGAAGTTGCACTCAAAAAAGGAGGCATCCTTGATTCCGAACCACACGCGGCTGGTACTCGTGAGCATATTACTGTTCTTGAAGGTTCAGTTACTATTTCCACTGGTAAAGAAGAAGATATATTGACCGCTGGCGATACAGCTCGTTATGCCGCAGATTCGCATCATTTTATAAAGAACCATACAGGCATTCCAGCGCGGGCATTGCTGGTGGTGTATACACCTTAGTTATATTCAGTATAGTGTGTTTTTTGCAATTAGTTTATTATATTGGACTTTATGTTCTATATAGTGTACAAGCGCACTATTGTCCCATTATAGAAACGGAGAACCGAAATGATTGGCCATTACGGTGAATATTTATCCAAAGAATTGGAAACACTCAAAGCAGAAGGTCTTTACAAATCTGAAAGGGTTATCACGACGCCACAACAGGCGGCGGTGCAGGTTGCGCAGTCTGGTGATAAGGAGTTTATAAATTTCTGCGCCAATAATTATCTTGGTCTTTCCAATGAAGAAATTTTGGTCGAAACAGCCAAAGATGCCCTAGATCAATATGGCTACGGCATGTCATCCGTTCGGTTCATTTGCGGAACACAAGACATTCATAAAGAATTAGAAGAAAAACTATCCCGCTTCCTTAAAATGGAAGATGTCATTCTCTATCCCAGTTGCTTTGATGCCAACGCCGGACTTTTTGAAACCCTGCTCGGACCGGAAGATGCAATTATTTCAGATGCCTTGAATCACGCGAGTATTATTGATGGCGTGCGGCTCTGCAAAGCCAAGCGCTTTAGGTATGCAAACAATGATATGGCCGCACTTGAAGCGTGCCTGAAAGAAGCGCAAGACGCCCGTTTTCGAATGATCGCAACCGACGGCGTCTTCTCCATGGATGGAATCCTAGCAAATTTACCTGCGATTTGTGATTTGGCAGAAAAGTATAATGCTATGGTGATGGTGGATGACAGCCACGCCGTCGGCTTCACTGGTGAAACAGGTGCTGGCACACCTGAATTTTTTGGTGTTCAGGACAGGGTTGACATCATTACCGGTACATTGGGCAAAGCCATGGGCGGTGCCTCCGGCGGGTACACGGCCGCATCCAAGGAAATTGTATCCTGGCTTCGTCAACGATCACGACCCTATCTTTTTTCAAACACGCTGGCCCCAGTGATAGCAGCGACATCGTGCAAAGTCATAGATCTTCTAACTGAAAGACGCGAGCTGCTGACCCGGCTTAAAGATAATAGCGAGTATTTCCGCGCCCAGATGACCGCTCTTGGTTTTGCGCTCGCTGGCGCAGATCACGCGATTATTCCGGTGATGCTAGGAGATGCAAAGCTGGCGGGTGAAATGGCCGACCGGCTACTTGAGGAAGGGATTTTCGTAATCGGCTTTTCATTCCCCGTAGTGCCCAAAGGTGAGGCTCGCATCCGTACCCAAATGTCCGCTGCACATACCCGTGATCAGATCGATAAAGCGGTGCGTGCTTTTGCGAAAATTGGCCGTGAACTCGGCATCATTGAATAGGTGAAATCATGAAAAGCCTGGTAAAATCAAAAGCCAAAGCTGGCATCTGGATGGAAGATGTGCCAAAGCCGGATGTTGGTCACAACGATGTCTTAGTGAAAGTAAATAAAACCGCCATTTGCGGGACCGACATCCACATTTTTAATTGGGATGCCTGGGCACAGCAAACCATTCCCGTCCCGATGACTGTTGGCCATGAATTTGCTGGTGAAATTGTTGAATTGGGATCTGAAGTTCGCGGCCTTCATGTTGGGCAGCGCGTCTCAGCAGAAGGTCACGTCACCTGCGGCCATTGCCGCAAATGTCGTGCTGGCGAGCGCCACCTTTGTCGCAATACGGTGGGTATTGGCGTAAACCGCCCCGGCGCGTTTGCCGAATATATCAGTGTGCCCGCATCAAACATCTGCCCGCTTCCAGATACCATAAGTGATGATTTGGGTGCTGTGCTGGATCCGCTTGGCAACGCCGCACACACGGCGCTGGAGTTTGATTTGGTTGGTGAAGATGTTTTGATCACTGGTGCCGGGCCTATTGGTATTATGGCCGTCGCAATCGCAAAACATGTCGGCGCCCGCCATATTGTTATTACCGATGTTAATGATTATCGCCTGAAGCTAGCCGAAGAAATGGGTGCCACCCGCACGATCAATGTCACCCAAAGCTCCCCGCGCGACGTAATGGATGAGCTGGGCATGACAGAAGGATATGATGTGGGGCTTGAAATGTCAGGACACCCTTCTGCTTTTGCTGATATGCTTGAAACCATGAACCACGGCGGAAAAATTGCCATGCTTGGCATCATGCCCGATGACACGGCCATCAACTGGAACCATGTGATATTTAAAGGTCTTGAGATCAGAGGGATTTACGGGCGCCGGATGTTTGAAACCTGGTACAAGATGATCGCCATGCTTGAAAGCGGACTTGACCTGAGCCCGGTACTGACACATCGATACGCTATTGATGACTATGAGAACGCATTCGAAACAATGCGTTCTGGGAATTCTGGAAAAGTAATTTTGGATTGGCGGTAAGCAAGGGCCGCTTATGAAAAGTGGCTAGTCCTTCTTTTTCATTGATTCGGCAAACTTCTCTTTAATCTCTCTGTCTTCGGCAATGACAGATTCATAAATTACGTAAAAAACCAGGGCAATCATTCCGAACATTAGTGCTGCGACCATTTATTTATCCAATGCTTTATCACCTGTAACGGTGCAATAACTTTATTAATTTATGTTGATTTCTTGTTATCAACAGTTTCTTAGTAATTTGACTATATAAGTGATACCATAAAAATTCGTTAAAGCAGAATATATTAAGTCATATTCATGATGTTGGTAGAGGACTAAGAAATTGAGAGACGTATTATTGGCACTGTTTTTATTGTCTGCCTTTCCGGTGGTAATTTACCGATATCAAGCAGGTGCAATGATTATTGGCTTTATTTCCTTTATGTATCCACAGAGTAATGCGTTTGGATTTGCCCTTTCAATTCAATGGCTTGATATATTTCTAGTCCTTTCTCTTGTAGGATACGTGCTTAAGCAAGGCTACCTTAAATATCAGCATCATACCCTCATAACATTGGTTATGCTTTTATACATATGGACCTGTATATCGACCGTTTTAGGCGTAAACTGGATGTTTGCGTACGATATGTGGCTCAAATTTTCGAAAGTTTGCGTGCTCGCGTATGTCACCTACGCTATGCTGCAAACCGAAAGACGCCTGATCGCTTTTATGAAAGTCATGGTCATTTCCATTGGCTTTTATGGCTTCAAAGGCGGCGTTTTCACTATAATTAGTGGTGGCGGTTACTACGTTCTTGGGCCAATCAACAGCTTCTTTGCCGATAATAATGGTATGTCACTTGTGTTGTGCATGGTGCTCCCCTTTATGATTTTCTTCGTTACTCACGCAGAAAATATCTATCAGCGTTATTTCGCCCTTGTTCTTTCTCTTACGACTGCTTTTGCTGTACTAGGTACGCAGTCTCGTACAGGTTTTGTAGCCCTGGTGGTAACGCTCTTATACTTTACCTGGCTTCAGAAAAAACTCGCGCGCGCGTTGATGATCCTTATTCCTGTTGCGGCTGTTGCCTTCTTCTTTATGCCCGATACCTGGACAGAACGCATGCAATCCACAGCCGAATATGAAACGGATGACTCCTTCCAGGGCAGGGTGGATATGTGGAAAGCATCAGTACGAATTGCCAATGATTTTCCGGTTTTTGGTGGTGGCTATAACGTGATTTATATTCCAGAAGTTATTGCTCGGTATGTTGATTTTGGTGTTACAGCACGGGCTATTCATTCGGCCTACTTTCAGATGATGGCAGAGCACGGGTACGGCGGACTACTCATATTTATGTTTATACTCGGCTGGACCTATCTGACGGCACGACGAATGGCGCAGCAAGCAGAGGAGATATCGGCGCTTCCCTGGATGAAAGACCTAACGGTCGCAATTAGAAGTTCTCTTGTTGGCTATGGGGTGCTGGCGCTGACTGCGAACATCGCTTTTTTCGACATGCTTTACTTCCAGATCGTTATAACAGCGATTGCCGATAACTTGTTAAGGCAACATGTAGTTGGTAAGAAATTCTCACTGAACCAACCAGCATCAAACACGGCAAAGCAGGCTCCTAAGCCTGCCTAACCACAGGCAATGTCAATGCCTTTCTTCTCAAGGTATTTCTGATGATATTCTTCAGCAGGCCAGAATTCCTGGGCTGCTGTCACTTCAGTAACAATCGGATTTGCAAATCTGCCAGACTGGTTTGTTTTTTTGATTGACGCTTCAGCGGCGGACCTTTGCGCCTCATCCACATAGAAGATAGCAGAACGATACTGTGTGCCTACATCCGGGCCTTGACGATTTAGCGTGGTGGGATCGTGAAACTCCCACAGTTTCTCAAGTAACCCATCATATGAAACCACGTCAGGATCATACAGAATTTCAATAGCTTCGGCATGCCCGGTGGTTTTACCACATACTTCCTGGTAAGTTGGGTCTGTAGTATCTCCGCCAGTATAGCCGACTCGTGTTTCCTTAACCCCATCTACTTTCGAGAAATTGAGCTCCACGCCCCAAAAACATCCCGCCGCAAAAATTGCTTTTTCCATTTCACTCTCCATCTTTAAATCTATGGTGCTGGTGACGGTATTCTTTTGTGAATGTCATTCACACCCGCTTCCAGCTCATCGCTCCATTCAGTGTCAAAAGCAGCGATATTTTCCTTGAGCTGATCCATTGTTGTCGCCCCAATGATACTTGTGGTTACAAAGGGCCTGCTGTCAACAAATTTTTGCGCCAATTGCGTCAATGTTAGTCCGTGATCGCTCGCCAATTTGTAATATTCATCAATGGCTTTTTCTGTCTCTAGCCCTTTATACCGTGTCGTGAAATCGGGAAAGAGTTCGCGGCGACTTTTAAGGGGAAGTGCACCCTCACGATATTTGCCAGAAAGTGCCCCGCCCGCTAGCGGTGAATAAGCCGCCAGACCAACATTTTCTCTGTAGGAATATTCAGCCAGACCATGTTCATAAAGTCGGTTCACCAGGCTATAGGCATTTTGTACGAGCCCCACTCGCGGCCTTCCCACCTGCTCCGCCTGATTTAAATACTGTGTTAGCCCCCACGGTGTTTCGTTGGATAAGGCCACATGACGGATTTTGCCTTGTTTCACAAATCCGTCCAGCACTTCCATAATTTCTTCGATCGGTGTCGCGTTGGGATCGTGGCTATGTTCGTAGCCACGGCTCTTCATGAATAAATTTATACGTCTGTCCGGCCAATGCAGGTAATAAACATCGATATAGTCTGTCTGCAATCTGCGAAGGCTTTGCTCAAGAGCATAAGTGATCTGCTCCCGATTGTGACGGGTTTCGCTGATCCCGTCCCTGAGCCATTCGAAATTAGAAACTCCAACAACTTTTGTCGCCAAAATAACCTCATCACGTCTTCTATTCTGGCTAAACCAATTTCCAATAATCTCTTCTGTTTTTCCAGCGAACTCGGGTCCACTGGGAACCGCATACATTTCGGCTGTATCAACAAAATTTACCCCTTGCGCCAGCGCGTAATCCAGCTGCTCATGGGCTTCCTGTTCGCTATTTTGTCTTCCCCAGGTCATTGTCCCCAGACTTATGTTTGATACTTTTAATTCGGTTCTACCAACTGTGCGATATTCCACAAAAATTCCTTTAAGCTTTCTTTTTTTTGTATGTTAAGATTTATAGATGATACTCAATTATGAAAAGTCAATCCTATGAAAAAAACAGACGACGAGTGGAAAGACAAACTTGACCCAAGCGCCTATCAGGTCACCCGATGCGGTGGTACTGAACATCCTTTTAGCGGCAAATATTACACCCACAAAGAAGATGGCACTTACACCTGCATCTGTTGTGGCGCTCCACTTTTTAGTTCTTCCACAAAATATGATAGTGGCAGTGGCTGGCCCAGTTATTATGCGCCCGTGAACGATGATGCACTGACGGTTCATCGCGACACCAGTCACGGCATGATCCGCGATGAACTGAAATGCGCAAAATGTGATGCTCATCTGGGTCATGTTTTTCCGGATGGCCCACCACCAACGGGCCTACGCTATTGCATCAATAGCGTATCCCTTGATTTTGAAAAATCGGAAACTTAATCGAAGGCTTCTTCCCAAGATCCTTGTGTGGACGCCCGTGAATATTCCGTCGCGCGGTTTTCAAAGAAGTTGGTATGCTCAATACCGTTGAGGATTTCATCCATCCACGGAAGAGGGTTGTTGCCAACAAAATAAATAGGATTAAGCGCCAGCTGGGTGAGACGACGGTCAGCAATATAGCGAATATAATCTTTCACTTCTTTCGCTGTCAGACCCTCGATGTCTCCCATTTCAAACGCAAGATCAATAAAGGCATCTTCATGCTCAACAATGGTTTTACAAGCATTGGTTAAATCATTTTGCAACTCGTCCGTCCAGACTTCAGGATTTTCATGAACGAAGGTATGGAACAGCTTGATGATCGATGTCATATGAAGCGTTTCATCACGCACGGACCAGGTGACGATCTGACCCATGCCTTTCATCTTATTAAAGCGTGGGAAATTCATCAGGATCGCAAAAGAGGCAAATAGCTGAAGTCCTTCAGTAAAAGCACCAAAAACCGCCAGCGTTTTTGCAATATCTTCTTTGGTGTCCACACCCCACATTTGCATATAGTCGTATTTGTCTTTCATTTCCTCATATTTGAGGAACGCTTCATATTCCACTTCCGGAATACCAAGCGTATCCAGAAGATGGCTGTAAGCTGCCACATGAACCGTTTCCATGTTTGAAAAGGCCGCCAACATCATTTGCACTTCGGTCGGTTTGAACACACGGCCATATTTTTGCATATAACAGTTGTTCACTTCCACATCCGCCTGAGTGAAGAAACGGAAAATCTGCATCAGCAGATTTCGCTCAGCATCAGAGATTTTTAAATTCCAATCCTTGATATCATCGGCCATTGGCACCTCTTCGGGAAGCCAATGCACGCGTTGCTGCGTCAGCCAGGCGTCATACGCCCAAGGATATTGGAAAGGTTTGTAATAGATACGTTCTTCAAGCAAGGCCATAAATTTTACCTAAAGTCTTAAGGGGTTAACTGTTAAGTGTTGAGGTTACTGGCAAGACAGGCACTCTTCATAGTCAGAGCCTTCTTCCTGTGCCTTTGCCATTGCAGCAAGCATTTCTTCTTTTGCCTTTTCGCCCGATGCTTCAGAACTTTCAGCGCGCTGAATAGAAAGCGAACGACAATAATAAAGGCTCTTAAGTCCTTTTTTCCATGCCTGATAGTGGATCTGATGAAGATCACGTTTATGAACATCTGCCGGCAGGAAGATATTCACGGATTGTGCCTGGTCAACCATAGGCGCGCGGTCGGCAGAATGCTCAACCACCCAGCGCTGATCCAGCTCGAACGCGGTTTTAAACACATCTTTTTCGTGATCATCAAGGAAATCAAGATGTTGAACTGAACCACCGTTTACAGTTATGTTGGACCAGACTTCGTCCGTGTTCTTGCCTTTTTCTTCTAAAAGACGTGTAAGCGCGCGGTTTCTAACATTGAAGGAACCAGACAGTGTTTTTTGCGTAAAGCTGTTGGCGGCAATTGGTTCAATTCCCGGGCTTGCACCACCACAAATAATTGAGATGGACGCCGTTGGCGCAATCGCCGTCTTATTTGAAAAGCGCTCCATAATGCCATAATCGGCTGCATCTGGACAGGCGCCTTTTTCATGGGCGAGGGTTACAGATGCTTTATCTACGCCTTCTTTAATGTGATTGAAGATTTTCTTGTTCCAAACCTGAGCCATAACACTTTCAAACGGTATCATCCGGTCCTGAAGGAAAGAATGGAAACCCATGGCCCCCAGACCCACACTCCGCTCACGCATGGCGGCATATTTTGCGCGGGACATTGAATCCGGTGCGCGTTCGATAAAATCCTCAAGCACGTTATCAAGAAAACGCATCAGGTCTTCAAGGAAAAGTTCGTTGTCTTTCCATTCATCATATTTTTCAAGATTGATGGAAGAGAGGCAGCAAACCGCTGTACGCTCACCACCAAGGTGATCAACACCCGTCGGCAAGGTAATTTCGCAGCAGAGGTTTGATGTCTTAACATTAAGACCCGCTAGTTTGTGATGCTCCGGTGTCGCGTTATTCACATGATCAATATTAAGAATGTACGGCTCACCGGTTTCAATGCGCGCGGTCAGGATTCTAATCCACAGTTCACGAGCAGAAATGGTGCGTTGTACTGTGCCGTCATGGGGACTTGTTAGCGCCCATTCTTCATCTTTTTCCACGGCGCGCATAAAGGCGTTTGATACCGCCACACCGTGATGAAGGTTAAGCGCTTTGCGGTTAGGATCACCGCCGGTCGGTCGACGGATTTCCACAAACTCTTCAATTTCAGGGTGGCTGATCGGCAAATACACAGCCGCACTACCACGACGCAGGGATCCTTGGGAAATCGCAAGCGTTTGACTGTCCATCACACGGATGAACGGAATAATACCGGATGTCTTACCGTTGGTGCTGACATTCTCACCGATGGAACGAAGGTTGCCCCAGAAACTACCTATGCCGCCACCTTTTGAGGCAAGCCAGACATTTTCGTTCCAAAGTTCAACAATTCCTGAAAGACTGTCATTGGCTTCATTGAGGAAACAAGAAATAGGAAGACCGCGTTTGGTACCACCATTACTGAGAACCGGTGTCGCCGGCATAAACCAAAGATTACTAATATAATCATATAGACGCTGTGAATGCGCTTCGTCGTCACCATAATAACTGGCGACACGGGCAAACATATCCTGAAATGTTTCGCCTGGCATTAAATACCGGTCCGTGAGCGTTGCCTTACCGAAGTCGGTAAGCTGGTCGTCTCTGGCTTCATCGGTGATTACGCGCGAATGATCTTTAACCTGAATAGTTTCATTAAGCACTGACGCTGACAATTTTCCACTCCCTTAAATCCAATTCGAACATTCTTTCGAACCAAAAGTAATAATTTTAAAACGACTCCAAAAAGGCCAAAACTATACTATAGAATTCACAAAACATGAACCATTTGGTGGCTTTATCGATACGCTTATTTTATTTTTTATGTGCAACTACATTTTGTCCAAAAACGAACAAATCACTCTAATTATTATCCTGATTTTTCCTAGAGCATTGTAGTATAATCATTTTCTTGACTGCTACCCCTAAAAAATTCAAATAACACAAGATATGGTATTTATGTGGATTGTTAATGTCAACAGATAGTATGTCGCATTTTTCTAAATTTTTAAGAACTTCATTATTTCTGCGGTCTTCGGGCCGAAAAATTTTTCATTTTTTCCTTGGCTTCAATTTTCGGGTTGGTGTAGCAATATAGGGATTTTCCGGCCAGGGGTGTTTCGGATATCGTCCCTTCATTTCTTTTTTGACCTCAGGATAAGAATTTTTCCAAAATCCCACCAGGTCTTTTGTAATTTGGAGGGGCCTCTGCGCTGGCGAAAGAAGATGCACGGTAAGTGGCAGTTTTCCGCCTAAAATAGATGGCGTTTCGGTTGCGCCAAACATTTCCTGAAGCTTCACCGCAAGCACCGGACTATCACTTTCATAGTCAATTCTGATCTTTGATCCACTGGGAACTTGATAGTGCGTCGGCACCAATCGGTTCATTTTTTGGATCTGATCGTAGCTCAGCATGGAATTTAGAATCACTTCCAAATCTAATTTGTTCAGTGCCGCAAAACTTTGAACGCCGTCCAGATATGGCCCGAGCCAGTCCGGCAAATTTTCAAGCAGCGATTCGTCGGACATATCGGGCATGTCATCCCCTGCCAGCGATATGCGTTTTCGCAAAGTGAGTGACTTTTTGCTCCAGGGCAGAACACCAAGTCCCCTCTGCCCAATGGCATCGAGCATCGCTGACTTTATTAGATCCGGATCTGGATTTTTAAGTTTTTTGGTGCCAAGCGGCAGATCATAGAATAGTCGACGGGTTTCCGTGACCACTTTGCTCTGTCTTTCGTCAAACTCAACAACTGTTTGTTCCGAAATTTGGTCTTTATATATATTTTCAATGTCTTCTTTGGAAATTGTCGCGGCGAGGAAGATTCGCGCATCACGATTTCCTTTATCAAGATGTGCTGCCGCGATGTATTTTTCTGCACAAAGTGGATCATCATCCCTTAAGCGACCCCCTCGCCCACCAGAAAGAAGGTAGCTTTGCAGCTGCCCATCCCGACGCATACCAATCCTGTCAGGAAAGGCGATGGCAAGACAGCAACCTTCCTGACCTGCGCTCCCCGCCTGTGGATCTATGTCAAACTGCTTTGCCCAAATTTTTGCCTGACGGATTATTTTCTTCGCCGCAGAAATGTGTGTGCCGAGCTTTTTGGCCTGTGACATTTCACCTGCATCAACATTTTCAAGCGCTTCAAGCCGAAGATGCAGGTCCGCGGTGAATTGATCCGGCGGCAGACGAAGCACATCACGCTCTTCGAGAAGTGCCGCAATCAAAAGTGCGGTCCAGCCATAGTCATTTTCTTGTGAGGCAAGCACCATATGCGCAAGACGCGGATGCATGGGAAAACGTGACATGGCTTCACCATGGCCAGTAATGCGTCCCTCTTTATCAAGTGCCCCAAGTGAATATAAAAGGTCCCGTGCCGACGCGATGGACGCTTTATCTGGTGCGTCAAGCCAGCGAAGTTCGGCGGGATCTTTGATCCCCCAAGCCGCCAGATCGAGCGCCAGTGGCACCAAATCCACCCGCTTTATTTCCGGCTCGCCAAAGGGTTTAAGGGCGCGGTGCTTTGCTTCGCTCCATAGGCGGTAGCAAACACCTTCTTCAAGGCGGCCCGCGCGACCCGCTCTTTGGTCAGCCGACGCTTTTGAGACTGTCACGGTTTCAAGGCTCTCCATACCTGAACCGGGATCAAACGCCGACTGGCGCTGCAACCCACCATCGATCACAATGCGGATTCCTTCAATGGTCAGACTGGTTTCGGCAATTGCCGTGGCGAGAACAATTTTTCGCTTTCCCGAGGGGGCCGGAGAGATTGCCTGGTCCTGTGCTTCAAAGGGCATCATGCCATAAAGCGGGCAGACAAGAATGTCTGGATCTAGCGCGCTTTCCACCAGTTTTGACTTTACCCGCTCTATTTCACCCGCACCAGGAAGGAAGACCAAAAGGCTACCCTTTTCTTCTTTAATCGCCCGCAGGATCGTTGACGTGACTTCATCCTCTTTTCGCAATTGCGTCGCGGGCGTTACATAATGATGCTCAACCGGAAAACTTCTGCCTTCGCTGGTGATTATTGGCGCATCATCCATCAGGGCGGCCACTGCTTCACCATCCAAGGTTGCTGACATCACCAGAATTTTAAGATCATCCCGAAGTCCCGACTGTATATCCAGCGCCAGGGCCAGGCCAAGGTCCGTATCAAGGGAACGTTCATGAAATTCATCAAAGATAATGAGGCCGATGTCGCTGAGTTCCGGATCACTTTGGATGCGGCGGATAAGGATACGTTCGGTGACCACCTCAATTTTAGTCTTTGGGCCGACCTTGCTTTCCATTTTGACCCGGTAGCCAACTGTCTCTCCCGCCTTCTCTTCTAGTGTCGATGCCATGCGGGTTGCGGACGCCCTCGCCGCAAGACGCCGCGGCTCCAACATCAGGATTTTTTTACCCTCTAAAAACTCTTCTTCATAAAGTTCAAGCGGAACAACCGTTGTCTTTCCTGCGCCAGGTGGTGCCTGTAGAACCACATTGCTTCTGCATGCAAGGGCTTCTTTCAAACATAGAATGATTTCATCAATAGGGAGCGTTTCGGTCATACCATCTTGTTTAGTGGCTGGCCAAGCCATTGTAAATATTCTAATTAATCAGCTGAATTATAATTCTATTCTAAAATATTCTTTTAATTATCTAACATGTAAAAGAATATTCTTCGAAAAAGCCCATCTTTAAACTTGCATTTTTCAAAACAGACGTTAAATATAGCACCCGGATACAGTTATAGACTGCGATTTATGCGGGTTGAACCCTGTTTGACGAAACCGTTCTACGCAGTTGTCTACAAAAATGCCGAGTATGGACCTTAAACATTTTCCAAGTTGGAAACATGGTTCGTTGCGCTCGGTCTAGTGCGCGTTTTTTGAGCTTACAAGTACGGTTCAAGGGACGCCAACAGTATGACAAACTTTATAGTTTATGAGGAATTATTAAATGACCCATCAGGTGCCATTAAATAGTCGCGGACTGCCTAAAGCACAGGGACTGTATGACCCGGAAAATGAACATGATGCGTGCGGTATCGGTTTTCTAGCCAATATTAAAGGCAAGAAAAGCCACGCTATTGTGAAACAAGGTTTACAGATTCTTGAAAATCTGACGCACCGTGGCGCCGTTGGCGCGGACCCGCTTGCAGGTGATGGCGCAGGCATTCTTCTGCAAATTCCTGATGTTTTTATGCGAGCCGAGACCAAGAAAATAGGTATTAAGCTTCCTAAGGCTGGCGAATATGGCGTGCTGATGATCTTTCTTCCTCATAAGGAAGAGCTGCGTGAAAAAATCAAAGCCATCTTTGAAGAACTGGTAGAACAGGAAGGACAAAAGTTCCTTGGCTGGCGCGATGTACCAACTGACAATTCGAAGTTCAGCGAAAATGTGAAATCAACCGAACCCTTCATTGCGCAAGGATTTGTTGGTCAAGCCGACGATATTACCCGCAATGGCGATTTTGAGCTTAAGCTTTACATCATCCGTAAGCAGCTTTCGAACCGTGTCGTTGATCTGGAAGAAGACACCAGTGCTTATTATGGCTGTAGCTGTTCAAGCCGAACGGTTCTTTACAAAGGCATGCTGCTCGCTGGTCAGGTGGGTGAATATTATCAGGATCTTGTAGACGAACGAGTGGAAAGTGCGCTGGCTTTGGTTCATCAGCGCTTCTCAACCAATACCTTCCCAACCTGGAGTCTCGCGCAGCCATTTCGTATGGTCTGTCATAATGGTGAGATCAATACAGTGCGCGGCAATGTGAACTGGATGGCATCGCGCCGCTTTAATATGGAATCGAACGTGATCGGCGATGATCTTGCCAAACTTTGGCCGCTGATCCCGGAAGGGCTTTCTGATACCGCCTGCTTTGATAATGCACTTGAGCTTCTTGTCGCCGGTGGTTACAGCATCATGCATGCAATGATGATGTTGATTCCGGAAGCCTGGGCCGGTAATCCGCTCATGAGCGCGGAGCGTCGCGCCTTTTATGAATATCATGCGGCATTAATGGAGCCATGGGACGGACCAGCCGCCGTAGCCTTTACCGACGGCATTCAAATCGGCGCAACCTTGGACCGCAATGGTCTTCGTCCGGCGCGCTATGTGGTCACCGACGATGATATGGTGATCCTCGCCTCCGAATCCGGCACTTTGCCGATTCCGGAAGAAAAAATCGTCCAGAAATGGCGCCTTCAGCCAGGTAAAATGCTGCTGATTGATACCGAGCAAGGCCGCATCATTTCCGATGATGAGATCAAGGCCGAAATGGCAGGTGCGTTCGATTATCAGGATATCCTGAACCGCACTCAGATAAAGCTTGAAGAACTTCCCACCGAAGTGGCCCCTCAGCCTTCAAGCGGCGATGATCTACTGCAAAAACAACAAGCGTTTGGTTACACTCAGGAGGATCTGAAGCTCCTGTTTCCACCGATGGTCATCAGTGGTCAGGAAGCACTGGGCTCCATGGGCACAGACACGCCAATTTCGGCGCTCTCTGACAAATCAAAAATGCTCTATACCTATTTCAAGCAGAATTTCGCACAAGTGACCAACCCGCCGATCGACCCGATCCGGGAAGAAGCGGTGATGTCGCTGGTTTCCTTCATTGGACCGCGTCCGAACCTTCTGGATCTGGAAGGCATCGGCACCCATAAGCGCTTGGAAGTAAGCCAGCCGATACTACGCAATCAGGACCTGGAAAAAATTAGAACCATTGGTGACATTCCTGATAATGACTTCAGAACCATCACCATCGATTGCACTTATGACGCCGAAAAAGGTGCGGACGGCATGGATAATGCCATCGAA
>JANQJN010000181.1 GCA_028281625.1 Emcibacteraceae bacterium
AGGCGACACGCCGCATTGCAGATGAAGGCAATGTTTATGCGCAGTTGAATACCGGCCTTCGGTATTACTACGGCGAAGGGGCAGTGAAGAACTTTAACACGGCCAACTCATACTTTCTGATGGCGGCGCTTAATGGTAATGTGGAAGCACAAAAGTATCTGGCACAAAACCGGGTGATGCAGGCCCCGGAAGGGCATGACAAAATATTCGTTTATCAATGGTTTTCCATTGCTGCGGCTGGTGGATCAAAGGATGCAGCGGAAAGTAAAGCGGCCATGGAGGTCGATATGACCGCTGCAGAGATTGCAGAGGCAACAGAAAAAGCAAACGCCTGGCTTTCGAACCAGTAAACACAAAAAAAGGGGGGTAACATGCGTAATTTATTGAAATTGAGCCTACTCATGGGACTGGTGCACTTTGTGCTGCCATCAATAAGCGCAGCCCAATCCGGCTCTGGCCTTGAATATATCGTTGTTCCATATGATGAAAAATCAACCATCCGCCGCTTTAACAGGGACTATGAGGAAGGCAATCATGCATCTACCATGATACTGGCTCTTTATTATCTGAATGGCATTTATGTTGATCAGGATGTTGATAAGGCGGTAGAGATGTATACCAAAGCGGCAGAGGATGGCTATGCCCCGGCGCAGGTTGTTTTTGCAAGGCATATTCTTGGTCGACAAATGCCACTGCTCAATGCTGAAACCTCATATGATTGGCTTTTAAAGGCTGCAGCACAGGATTTCGCCCCTGCGCATGCAATGCTCGCTGAGTTTTACCGTGCGGGTATTGGGGTAGGCGCAGACAATGTCAGGGCAATTGAGCATTTAAAAACCGCAGCAAATTTACCGCTTCATGATATTTCAAAAAAACCAAGAAAACTTAAGGATTACGCCCGGTATCCGCTCAACCGCCATCCCTATTCTTATCCGGTTGGAAACTCTGATGTGATGAATTTAGCGGGTGGTGGCTTGCAGCTTGTGGGTCAAATGCGCCGCGATATCAAAAGATATTCCAGTCGCTTTCGTGATATGTTTAATGCCCTTGAATATTACGACAAGATCGATATTAACCGCACCATTTTGCAATCTCAATATAACCTCGGTGCCGCGTATCAGCATGGACGTGGTATGGATCAAAGTTACGATAACGCGCTTATGTGGTACAAAAAAGCGGCTGAGCAGGGCCATCATAATTCAATTCTTGAACTAGGCTGGATGACAGAAAACGGGATGGGGGTTGCGCAGGATTATGAGAAGGCCATGGAGTATTATAAACTTGGCGCCGAATATGATAATCCGCAGGCAATAGCAAATATTGGCCATCTTTATGATCTGGGCAATGGTGTTGAAAAGAACGACAAGGAAGCCATAAAATGGTTTGAAGAAGCCCTTGAGCTTAACCCGTCGCTGCCGACGGCTAATCGATCTCTGGGGCTAAAATATTTGCTGGGACAGGGTGTTAAGAAGGATGAAAAAATCGGTTATGAAATGACCTTAAAGGCCGCAAATCGTAACGACCTCAGCGCCATGGGCAATATTGCCGTGCTCTATTTTAACGGAATATACCTTGATAAAGACATTAATAACGCCATCGCCTGGTACGAGAAGGCAGCAAAGCTTGGCAGTGCAAGCAGCATGCAAAGGCTGGGGGCGATTTATCAAACAGATGAACATGTGACAAAAGACCTCGTGAAAAGCTACATGTGGCATTCGATGGCTGCAGAACGGGGAAATGAGACATCCTCAAACTTTTTGCCAAACCTTGAAGAAAACTTGTCAGAGGACCAAATCGCAGAAGGTAAAAGATTGGCGCAGCAGTGGCTAAGCAGTTGATCAGATTTTTTTGGATTTTCCTATTGGGGATCATGGTGAATGCACCGGCGCAGGCGCAGGAATGGTTTTGCGTGGAAAACAATGATATTCGTTATATCGATACGGCGCTTGGAAAACAAAAAATCATGATTTTTGCCCCCGAGGAAGGAGAAGCAAAAGAGCTGATCTTCTTTTTCCACGGCGATAGCGCCTTTCGGCCACCCAGCTATCAATATGACATGGCGCGGCGCATTGTGGGCCACCGGGAAGGGGCCATGGCGGTGGCTGTGTTGCGTCCCGGCTATGAGGATGGTTGCGGGGACAAATCCGAGGGTGATGCGGGCTTCAAAATGGGTGATAATTATACCCTTGAAGTGGTGAATGTGCTTGCCGAAGTAATAACCGCTGTACAAAGCGAATATCCACTTGAAACAACGCTTTTTGGGCATAGTGGCGGTGCGGCCCTTAGTGCAATCCTCATGAACCGTCATCCTGATCTGGCAAGTGCCGCACTCCTCGCTGCGTGCCCCTGTGATCTTACGGCCTGGCGACAGCATATGTATGAGCGAACCGGAAATGAGCGCTGGATATCTGATCTTCCAGGTCTTAATCCGATGCAAGAAACTCTTTCCTTGAAAAGGGAAATAAAAGTTTTTGCGTTCAGTGACCTAAATGACCAAATTACGCCTAACGAGTTTACTAAAGAATATGTGGCAAAGCTGAAGAGAAGGCAACTAAACGCAGAATATACGTGGTTTAGCGCGGGATCGCGAGGTACGACAATGCTGCAAATAGACGGTCACGACGCAATAATCGATGACGCCAATTTACGATTTTTCTTAAAACGATCGTATAGTCCAATGGACTAAATCAGGGGGTGGAAACCCACCCCCTGAATTTGATTAATACCAGAGCCTGACACCCGCGACGACACTGACGTCGCCTGTGCCTTCGCCTTCCGCGCGGTGATAGTCTGCGGTACGGCCAAAGCTTTGATGCCAATGAACGCCGATATAGGGGGCGAATTCGCGCTCGATCTCATATCTTAAACGCAGACCTGCTTCCAGTTTGCTGAGACCAGAACCCAGTTCAAGTTCCGGCACATCCTGGAATTGGAAGTTAAGCTCCACAATCGGTTGTAGGATCATCCGCTGGGTGAGCAGCAATTCATACTCCACTTCGAAATTGGCGGCGATGTCTCCCTTATTACTGACTTCAAGGTTTCCGTCAATTTCAAACCAGTAGGGCGCAAGCCCCATAACACCGATGGTGCCATAAGTACGCTTTGGCCCCTCGGAGAAATCCTGCTTGATGCCTGCCTGGAAATCAAAGAAGGGGGAAATAGCCCGGCTGTAGCCCGCTTCAAAGTCCCCTTCGTGGAATTCGTCCTCAGCAAAGCCAAATTCAGCTTCCGATTTGATGTAAAGCTTTTCATGATCACCGCCGTACCAGCCCTTGGCTTCCCAGGCGAGCGCACCGCCCGGAACATCCCGATATTCAAACTTATCTGCCATCAGGAACAAGTGGTTCGTCGCACCATGCATTTTTATGAGCATCATGCGGGAAGCGGCCATTTCCTCTGGTGTATAATATTCATCGATTGGTTCCTGAGCGTGTGCAAATGTGGTCAGGGCAAGAAATAGTGTGATTAATTTCTTCATGATGCACCTCCCATATCCATATGGTGGCCCATTTGCTGATGGGTGAGCTGCTCCCGGATGCTAACAACCCGGAACATGCCCGCATGCATATGGTACATAAGGTGGCAATGAAATGCCCAGTCGCCGATGGCATCAGTCGTGATATCCACCGACAGCTTTTCACCGGGTTTAACGATAATGGTGTGTTTCCTTGGTTTAAAATGGCTGCCGTCAACGGTCACCACATCAAAAAACATACCGTGCAGGTGAATAGGGTGGGGCATCATGGTGTCATTGACCATGGTCAGGCGGATACGCTCGTCTTTCTTGAAGTAAATATTATCTTTTACCTCCGAAAATTTAAGTCCGTCAAAAGACCACATATAGCGTTCCATATTACTGGTCAGGTGCAGCTCTATTTCCCGCTCGGGGGTACGCATATCCGGGTTCATGATCAGCGCTTCCAAGTCCATATAGGTAAGCGCCCGGTGCGGCACATTTTCTAGCCCGATGCCCGGCTCGCCTAAGCGGCTGACCGGTGCCATTGCGGTGTTTACCACCCCATGATTTTTAATATGGCTGTGGGCTTGCATTTCCCCCATATCCATACCGGACATATCGTCGCCCATAGCGGCGTGGTCCATTTGTGAGTGATCCATCTGACTATGATCCACATCAGGCTCTGGTTCAGGCATGGTGTGACCCATAGTTGCATGATCCATCTCTTCATGGTTCATTTGGGAATGGTCCATTTCTCCCATATCCAAGTTTCCATGGTCCATATCGCCGTGATCCATGCCGCCCATGTCTTTCATGGTAAGCTTTGGCCGTTCGCGTAACGCTGGAACATCGGCGGTCATTCCCAATTGCGGGGCAAGGGTTGCGCGGACATATCCGGCCCGCTCAATGCTTTCACACATGAAGGTGTAAGCGCGGGTTTCCGGTTCAATAATCACATCATATGTTTCCGCTACGCCGATTTGAAACTCATCGGTTTCGACGGGTTTGACATCAAGGCCGTCTGCCTGCACCACGGTCATGGGAAGGTCGGGAATGCGAACATTGAATATGGTCATCGCCGACGCATTAATGATCCGAAGCCGCACTTTTTCACCGGGACTAAAGATCCCGGTCCAATTGTCCTCGGGCCCGTGACCATTAATCAGGTATGTATAAGAAGCCCCGGTGACATCGGAAAGGTCCGTCGGTGTCATGCGCATGGCGCCCCACATGTTCCGGTCAGCCATGGTGGCGCCAAGACCGTTTTTGCGCACGTCGGATAAGAATTCCGCAAGGTCACGCTGCTGATAATTAAAGCCATGGCCCATTTTTTTTAGTTTATCAAACAAACGATGTGGATTTTCGAAAGTCCAGTCTGACAGCACCATTACATATTCGCGGTCGAACTCCTGGGGATATCCATCCTTGGGCTCAATGACGATGGGACCATAATGGCCCGATTGTTCCTGAAGCCCTGAATGGCTGTGATACCAGTATGTCCCGGCTTGCAGCAGCGGGAATTTATAGGTAAATGTTTCCCCCGGTTTGATGCCGGGGAAGGTGACACCCGGCACACCGTCCATCTGAAACGGCAGCAGTATGCCGTGCCAGTGAATGGATGTATCCACATCGAGGTTGTTTTTAACGCGGATGGTGATGTCATCGCCTTCTTTCCAGCGCAGCAGTGGTGCCGGAAGCTGATCATTGACGACAATGCCGTTTCCGGGCTTTCCGTCAATCAGGACGCGTTTTTTATCTACATATAAGTCATATTCTGTGCCGGAGAGCACATTGAGGCCGCTGAGGTCAGCGCGACCGCCGGATTGTGCCCAGGCGGGCAGCATTTGGGGTAGGAGCCCTACACCGGCGATAAAGCCGCCGGTGGCAGCCGTGGTTTTTAAAAAATTTCTTCTGTTTAACATTTTTCGATACCATAATTATAAATCCATACTGCTGACGAGTGGTCAGCGCGTTACAAAATCTATGAATTTACTGGTATCAAATGCGCAGAAGCATTCCTTGTGCAAACAGGGTGGTTTTAACGCGCGGTGTTTCGGTTTTATGGGCGGATAGCACCGTTGGCGGTGCCCGCTCAAAGGCCAGGAAATCCTTAATCAGGTCACGGTAGGTGAGCGCATATTTCGCGGCGTCCTGCTTTGGTTTTTCCGGTGCAGTGAGTAAAAAGTCAGTGCCTTCCGTTTCAGTAAAGGATAGATGACAATTGCTTTCGCATTCATGATCGCCGAATTTCGTCATATCATGATCCATCATTTGATGATGATCATGATGACTGCCGGAAATGGGCATATCAACTTCGCAGGCACAGGCAAGAACCGACTGTGCAGCAAAAATGCTGATGATTAGGGTCGTGACTATCACTTTAAAGCGTTTGATCATGGCTTAGGCATAATTCAGGAAAAGATAAAGTTCAAGTGAAATCAAAATTTTTAAATCAGGGGGTGGGCCAAGTTAAATCAGGGGGTGGGAACGAGAAAACCCACCCCCCAATTTTATTCTGCCGCCCGGGTTTCGAGCGGTAGAACGGTTGCTCCACCAGCCTTCTTGAGGCGCCTACGGACGCGAAGGAAGTAGAGCGAGGGGACAAACACGAGTGCAAGCAATGTTGCGCCGACCATGCCGCCGGCGATCGCTGTTGCCAGCGGCGGCCACATGGCATCGGACCAGATGATCAGCGGGATAAAGCCGCCAATGGTCGTAAAGGTGGTGGATACAATATGACGGGTACTGTCAACGGTGACATTCACAATGGCGGCTTTATCGGCATTACGCGCGCCTTCGTTGGCGCGAAGGGCTGCCAGCACCACAATACTGTCATTAATCGCAAGGCCAATAAGCCCCATCGTTCCCATAATGCCGGTAAAGCCCATGGTAAAGCCAAACAGCCACAGTGAAAGCAGCGCAAGACCCGCACTGAAGAAAGCGACACCGCCGATAATCAGTGCTGACGTAAAACTGTTGAAGGCCAGCACGAGTATTCCCACCATAATCACCATCAGCGGCAGCACGGTTGAGAAAAGGCCGCCTTCTGAACGGGCGCGCTTTTCTTCTTCACCGCCATAGGCCATGGAATAACCAACCGGTAGTTCAAAGTTGCTTTCCGCAAGCCGTGCCTGGAAATCAAGCAGGCTGGCACCGGGCAGGTTGTAAGGATGGACATTGGCTTGGATTACATTCATCCGTGCGCCGTCGCGACGTACAATGGTGCTGATGGTCGGGACAATTTCCATATGCCCAAGGGATGATAGCGGCACACCACCAATATGATCCCCTGCAATGGCGACACTGCCGCCGGGGGCAACAACCGCATTATTCATCAGATAATCAAGGTCGGTGCGGTTTTCACTACCGAAGCGCACGCGGACGGGCAGTTCTTCGGTGCCTTCGAGCACACTACCACCTAATCTTCCTTCAAGCGCGCTATTAAGCTGCTCCGCGATTTGATTAAGCTTAAGCCCTGCTGCCTGCGCGGCTTCTTCATCGGGTACAAACATCAGTTTCTTTTGGCTAAAGCTTGATTTTGCCTGCGTGTAGCTCACACCTTGGGTCTCAGCGAGGATTTGTCTTATTTCTTCACCTTTTTCAGTAAGGATTTCAAGATCCTGACCATAGATCAGCACTTCAACCGGTGCTTCGAACGGTGGGCCTTGCTCAAACGGAAGCGCAAGCACAACCGCATCCGGAACACCGCTGATCAGATCTTGCTGCAGGCGGGGGAGGATGTCCCGCGTTGCTTCCTTGGAAGATGTTTTTACGAATGCACCCGCGAAGCTGGATACCCCATCGTTGGCAAGGAAGGTGTTGTAATAAACTGCTGGCGGATTTTCTCCGACCACCCAGACATCGCTTTCAATTTCCGGATAAGTGGAGAATATTTCGCGTACCTTCGTGACCTGTCTTGATGTTTCTTCAAGGCTGGCGGTGGATGGCATTTTAAGCTGGACCTGGAACTGATCCCGGTCACTGCTTGGGAAAAATTGCTGTATCAGGGTGCTCGCAAGGATAAAACCAAGAACGGGCAGGGTGATTGAAATCCCCGCAGCCTTTTTTGGATGATCCATGCACCACTTCAATACACCACGGTACCATTCACGAAGCGGTACATTTTTGTAACCATTTGCCAGGATTTCCTTCGGTGTTGAAATGCCGTCTTCGCCTTCCGGATCCGCTTGTTCCTTAAAGAAATCATTGCGGTCAAGATAGCCCGCCAGCGCCGGAATGATTGTAAGCGCGAGGAATAGGCTTGATCCAAGCGAGAAGATCACCGCCATACCAATGGTACCGATAAATTCACCGGTTGGCCCGGGAGCAAGCACAATCGGCATAAAGGTCAGCGATGTGGTTGCGGTACTGGCCAGCAGTGGAATAAACAGATGCTTCGCCATTTTTGAAATGGCGTCTGCTACTGCAACGCCTTTGGCGCGGTTTTGTTTGTATTTATCGATGGCGACAATGGCATTATCAATCAAAAGCCCGAGCGCAATGATAATCCCGCTGATGGACATTTGATGCAGATTTACATCCATCAAGTTGAAAATCGTCATTACCATCAAAATGGTCAGCGGCAGGGATGTGGCGACCAAAATCGCACTTCGCCATCCCATCATAAAGATCATCACAGCGATGATTATTGCAGAGGAAATAAAGATATTCCCAAGTAGGGTCGACAGACGGTCGGTGACATATTGATCCTGGGAGAAAATAACATCGACTTCAACACCCTCAGGGAGCACGTCTTTATAGGCTTCCGTGGCGGCATACATGCGCTCCGTCCACTGATCAACGCGGACATTCTGGTCCACCTTGGCGCCAATGATGACACCGCGCTCACCATCGATGATTGCGACCGCATCGGCCGGATCTTTCACTGTTTTCTTAACGTCCGCAATGTCACCCACCCGCAAGAATTCTCCGGTGGGAAGCTGCTTCAGGATAATCGACCTTACCCGGTCTTCGGACTTTAGCTCACCGCTTACCTCGATGAGCAGGTCATTATACTGCGAGCGAACCTGCCCGGCGGAAACTTTACTGTCTGATGTGGCTATGGCGGTTGATACTTGCGTGATGGTCATGCCAACCGATGCCAGCGCATCCGGATCAACGGTTACCAGTACTTCTTCATCGGGTTCCCCGAAAACACCGGTATCCACGGTACCGGATATAGGGGCGAGAACCCGTTCAAACTCACGGCCAAAGCGGCCGAGGATATCAAGCTGTGCCGCTTCATCCTTGTTGGCCCAGGTAAAACCGACCATGAAGGTATAAACCGGGCTTTCCCGGTCAAGCATATAGGGCTCACCGGCACCCGCAGGCAGGAACGGCTGCACGTCCCCAAGCCGGTCACGCACTTTCGACCAGATATTTTCAAGATCTTCGCGGGCGATGTCTTCTTCCAGTTCAACGGAAATGTTGGATACGCCTGCGCGGCTGGTGCTGTTTACTTCGCGGATTTCATCAACGCGGGTCAGTGCCGCTTCGATCTTTTCAGTGACCAGCGCATCAACTCGTTCGGCGCTGGCGCCCGGGAAGGTGGTCACGATTACATCAAAACGGTGGGCGATCAGCGGGTCTTCCTGTCTTGGGATGCTTGAAAGCGCAGCGAGGCCGGAAACGAAGATAAAACCAAGCACGAGGGCGGTAAGCCGTTTGTTTCGATAAAAAAGATTGCTCCACATGGTTCAACTCCGCTCCTAATTCGCTTTAACCAGGAAGCCCTGGGACAGGCGATGGGTACCGCTCGCGACCACATGGTCACCGTCTTGCAATGTACCGCGCACGAACACACGGTCTGCTTCAGTGTAAATCAGCTGCAGTTCCTGACGGGCGAGGGTGCTATATTCATCGTATCCGTCAACAGGGGAAAGGGTATAAGCGCTCCATAGCCCGCGGCGGCTTTCCGCAAGAGCTTCGGTGGGAAGCCAGTAGCCATCACCTTCCACTTTAACGTCAATAGTCATGTCAGCCAGGCTGCCAGGTAGAACATCCGCGCCTTCCGCAACATCAAAGATCGCAGTCACGGTGCGGGTGTTCTGATCCACTTTTGAAACAATTGACCGAAGTGTTGTTTCGATATCGCGGCCCACCTGGTTGAAAATGTAGGCATCACCAACTTCAAGCGCTCCCGCGGCGAGCTCCGTAAGTCCTACACGGATTTCAAGTTTTCCGTCTTCGATCAGGCGTACCATCGGGCCGCCGCTCATACCAAAAGGCTCACCTTCGTCGCGGTAACGGGCAATGACACTGCCATCAAAACGGGCACGTAATACTGATAGATCCCGGTCGGCGATAAGGGCTGCGAGGGCTGCTTTTGCGCTTTCAACCGCTGACTTGGCAGATATTTCACCAGCTTTTGCGCTTTCAAGTTCATTTTTGACTTGATCAAAGCGTGCTTGAGAAATATGACCATTTTCACGAAGTACCACGTAGCGATCGAAATTTGTTGCGACCCGTTCCAGTGTGGCTTTGGCTTCAACGGCCATGGCTTCAGCACGCTCAAGGCCGGCTTTTACCTCTATTTCACGGGCATCAAGAAGGCGCATATCAAGTTTAGCAAGAATATCACCCTTTTTCACCCGATCACCTTCATCAACCAAAACTTCAGCAAGAATTCCCGCACGGTCAAATCCGTGATCGCTTTCACGGGCGGCGATTACCTGCCCAGCGATTTTCTGGCGGGTTGTATATTCTGTTTCGGCGCTAACGGTCACTGTATTTACTGCAAGTGCTTTGGAAATATCGACACCGTCAACACTGGCGTTTGCGCGGCTTGCAATGTCACCAACACGGGTGATCACCAGCGCAGCCAAGATGGTGATCATCAGCAGTACTGCGATTGTTGAAAATGGGTTTGTACGAAGTTTAGAAGCGATAAAGCCAAAAAGGCTCGTAAATTTGTTAGTAGAAGTCCCGGTCATTTTTCTTCCTTTAACGTCAAAGTCGAGTCGTCACTCAAATCAAATGTTTACACCGTATACATACGAAAAATATTGACAGTGTCAACATTTATTTTGCGATCAATAAATTGTCTTACAAAATCAGTGATTTAAGGAAAAGTGTAGGGATCTAATTCGCGGCGATCAACCGGTCTAATTTATCAAGTTGACCCCTGAGTCCCAGTTTTTCAAAGCGAAGCAATGTAGGTTGAACATTGTTATTGGCCCAAATGTAATCATGCAGGGGCAAAAGATCAAATTCATCGCCCTCAGCCATTTTAACTTCACCCACAAGTTCGTTCAGTTGATGAAGCCCCATCATGGCACCAAGCCCATTGAGCGGATTACCAAGACGACCGGAATTGATCACGTGCTTTTCGTTGGCCTCAGCCCAATTAAGCTCGCCCGAATGGATCTCCACTTCACGGATCACACCGAGGGCCCAACGCTCAACTGCATTTCTCATTTGTTCGTCGATCCAGGGGTTGTCAACGAAGAATCCAGCCTTTTGCATGGCGATCTGTGCGTAGCAGGGAACCCCTTCAAGTGCGGTAACGCTATAGGAATAATGGCGTAGTGTGCGTGGATTTGACCGCGCGAGGGCAAACATAAGTGTATGACCCGGCACACCATTATGGACGATGGAACCGCGCGGATCACGGTAAATGGATAGCCCTGCCGAGGAACCCACCCCTTCGCCCTTGGGGAATTGGTAGTAATGCCGATCTTCACCAGGTGGGTTCCACAGGTTCATATCATTGGCACTCCAAAGCTTGATTGGCTTTAAATATTCTGGAATTTCCGCGATCCGGTAACGGCCAACCCAGTTGGGGACAGTAACGAAGCGTTTTTCATTAAGCTGCTTACGGACATAAAGGTCCCAATAATCGGTGGCGGCAATCAGCGATTCCAGATCTGGCATTTCCGCAAGCGTGTTTTCATATGTAGCGCCATGATCATAAAAAGCGTTGGATGCGGTTGCTTTTTTCAAGGCCCGTTCGGCGATGGTTTTCATTTCTTCAATGGTATAAGGGATCATCTGAATGCGGTGCATTTTAAAACGGATCGCGTCCAGACCGACGTAAGCCTCCGGGTTCGCGTTCGGTGTTTCCGCCTCTATCCAGACTTTAAATTCAACCAGTGCGGCTGTTGCGGCGGCTGCGGCGTCCATCAACGCGTCCATATGTTCCGCAGGTATGTTTTTGGTAAGCTCCGTGGCGACAATATCCATCCGCTCTTCAATATCCACCAGTTCTTCCAGTGCGTAGGGACCATATGGTGCCCTAAAATCAGTAAGATTTGCTTTGGCTTGAGCGAGCACGGTGGGGAAGGCGTTAAGGCGGCGGATGATCTCAATTGCACGGGCGCTTTCAACCGGTGGGCGCTTCATAAACAGCACCCGCACCGACCCAATGGTTTGATCCAGATAAAATTTCGGGCTTCTTTGCCACAAAGGGACAATATCGAGCTCATAGCGCGCACGGGCAATACCGGACCCAAGCAGCCGCCAGTCCACTTCGTCTTCACGAGACGCACCCGCAATATCAATCGCAGCGTGGCGCGCTTCAAAATCATCTATTGTCGCCCGCCAGGACGCGATTGTTTCCGGCGAATAATCCGGCACCCAGCCATCACTTTTGATAAAACGCCAGATTTCATCATTATGGTTGGCAATCGGTGCCTGATCCATGCGCCAATCCCAAAAAGCTTTGCCCAGTTCTTCGGTGGTCTCCGCGCGTGCAAAGCTGCTCACGGCCAGCATGATGATGATTGAAAGTCGCCAGATTTTATGCATGATATCTCCCCGTTTTCCTTGATTTTAGCGAAGCAGATTTTCACAGTCCATAACAATTATCAGATAGTTGTTGCGCATATCGACCGTTACGCTATGTATGTATTGATAAAAAAATGGAGTAAGAAATGCGCTTTGATGAAAAGCTTTTTTCCTATGTGCTCGAAGCTTCAAAAGAATTTGAAAATGGCTTTGATGGTAATCCTGTGGTTCCCACGGCGGAGGCGATTGCAAACTTGAAACAGTTTGACGAACCGACACCGACCACCAGCACGCCCGCAATGGATGTGATTAAAATGCTCCATGAAGTGGGAACGCCTGCGGCGACCTTAAGTCGCTCGGGCCGATTTTTTGGCTTTGTGGTTGGTGGTTCACTGCCCGTTGCCCATGCGTCCAGTTGGATGACGACCACTTGGGATCAGAATTGTGGTCTCGCCATGCTTGGTTATGCCAACGCCATGTTTGAAGAAGTATCAGCAAAATGGATTCTCGATATGCTGGATCTTCCCGCGGATAGCGGCATGGGCTTTGTGACTGGCGCGACCATGGCGGGCTTTACTGCGCTTTCATCGGCGCGGCAGAAAATATGTAAGGATTTTGGCTATGATCTTCGTAAATCCGGCCTACGAAACGCTCCGGAAATTCGCATCATCGCCAGCGAAGATATTCATACGACCAATGTGGCGGCGCTAAACTACATGGGTTTTGGCCGAGACGAGATTGAATTTACACCCGTGGACGAAGAAGGTCGCATCATTGTCGATCAAATGCCGGAACTGGGCCCCAATTGCATCGTTATTATCCAGGCCGGCAACATCAACAGTGGTGCGTTTGATGATTTCAAGGCGATATGTGCCAAAGCTAAAGCGGTTGGCGCCTGGGTCCATGTGGATGGGGCCTTTGGTGGCTGGATCAAGGTATCCAAAGCCCGTGGCCACTTTGGCGACGGGATGGAACTAGCGGATAGTTGGTCCATTGACTGTCATAAATGGCTCAACGTGCCCTATGACAGCGCCATATCCATTTGCCGTGATCGAAACGCCATGATGGAAGCTTTCGCGATTAACGCAAGCTATCTTGAAAGCGATGGTGACCGGATGCCCAATAACTTTACCCCGGAACTCAGTCGCCGTGCGCGCGGTATTGATGTCTGGGCGGCCCTGAAACACTTGGGCAAGGACGGTTTTGGTAAAATGATTGATCGAACCTGTGATCATGCGACATGGTTCGCGGGTGCACTTTCGAAAATCGGCTTTACGATTATGAATGACGTTGTGATCAATCAGGTAGTGTTCTGCCTGGTTGATAATGATGACGCGCGTCTCGCGCGAATTATGGAGCGTGTGGCAAGTGGGGGCAGGGCCTGGTTCGGCCCCACAACCTGGCATGGCCGAAGCGTATACCGTATGAGCATCTCATCCCATGAAACGACCCAAGCCGATCTTGATGTAGCCCTTCAGGCGATCAAAGACGCAATGGATTAAGGTGTTTTTTCGGATACCGAGCGTATAAACATCAAAATGTCGTAAGCAAACAGACTTGATCCGGTGTTAAAATGAAACACTTCGGACAAGTGATTATGGTCCATGACCTGCTTCACCATAGGAAGTGCTCCGTCCCGTTGATAAAGCGCATCAATCATTTTTGAAGCCTGATACTGGAAATTATCCTTGTCATACTCGGCGTAACTCACAAAGACCGGCACCTTTCGACCTTCAAGCTTGTGAAGCACGCTACGCACGGGATAAAGCTTATTATCCCGACCGAAATAATCATAATATTGCGGATCAGCATCGCCGTTTAGGATTTGGGTATCATAAACTGATCCGCTGGCAAGGATCACCCCGGCCACACCATCATTTTCGATTTGGTATTCTTCTTCAAAAATATAGCTCGCTACATGCTGGGCGCCAGCCGAATGGCCAAAGAGGAAAATACGTGATGTATCAGCGTTTTTAAATCGGCCTGGATTATCCCTGATCCATTTGATCTGTGCTGCAAGGTCAAGGGTGCCGCTTGGCCATGTAAATTCCGGTGCAAGGCGGTATGTCATGATAACACTTGTGATACCGAGTTTGGCAAAATGGTAGCCTACATTGGCATACATGGCCTTATCGCCCGCGACAAAGGAACCACCATGGAGGAAAACAAGGATCGGCGAAGGGGTATCTCCGGGCTCAGCCGGTTCATAAAGATCAAACCCCTGTTTGGCATGATCACCGTATTTCAAGTCACGTGTGACGTTTACTTTAGAATTGTCCGCGGCGTCCCAAAGCGGTTGCCAACGGGAGAGGGACTTTCCAACATCAATGATTTTACCATCGGCACGGATTTGCCCGGTGATGCTCTGCGCGGCCGCTGGGGCGTAGAGCAAAATGCAAACAAGAAAAGAAAGTAGGATCCTCATCAGTTGTCGTTATTGCTGTCTTGATATTTTTTAAGAACCGATGGATGCACGTTTGCTTTAAGCTCGTCGACAGATTTTTTCCGACGGTTGGACTTAGAATGCCTTGTTCGCAGCCTTGGCGAAGTGTTATCAGAAATAAGCATATAGGCAATCACAGCAAGAGCCAGTGCCCGTACTGTAGAGAGCACAAACATAAAGGCAAAATTAAAATTGGGGTAAATTACATCCGAAGGCAGATCTTCAAAGGCAATGTCGCTCCAGACGATGTCACGAGGACCAATCAAGATGCGGTCATTGCGCAAATATACGTCCTGATATTGATAAGCAAGATAGGCATCGGCAATCGTCCAGAAGACAACAGCCACCACAATCAGATACTTCATATAAACCATGGTATCGATCCGGTTTACCAGCCGATGGGCGAACGCCATCATCGCCATATAGTGGCACACCACATATCCGGCCATGACCAGGAATATGTCCATATAATGGGCTACTTCGGTAACCCCCAGCGCTACAATTAGCTGTAGCCCGGCAATTTGCGGCGCCAGCAGCAAAAAGAAAAGCAAAGCGATCTGCCCGTAGTTAAGCATTTGTTTATTAAGATGATCAGCCGTACTTTCGTTCATTCAGGTTTCCAATTGCGCAATTTATTCAAATAATTAATTCTGTTCTTTGATATTGGCATTTCGCCATGATGCAGTAAAGTCATAATGATCAAAAAGTGCAATATTATAACAGGGACCAAAAAATGGAGTTTAATCAACCACTTTATGATTATGTGGTCGCCTCCGCAAAATCATTTGAAGAAAGCCTGGACTTAAGACCCGTCACTCCGACAGAGGACGCCGAGCGCGCCCTTAAATATTTTGATGAACCTCTGGCGGATAAAGGGTCAGAGCCGCTTGACGTTATTAAAATGCTAAACGAAGTAGGGGAGCCTGGTGTGGTCTCTTCTCGCGGGGGGCGCTACTATGGATTTGTCACTGGTGCCGCCATGCCGGTTTCTGTTGCGGCAAACTGGCTTGCGGCCACATGGGATCAGAACGCTGGCCCCTACGTTCTTAGCCCAACCGCCGCGGTGGTGGAAGAAGTTGCTGGAAATTGGGTACTTGATCTTCTACGTCTGCCGCTAGAAAGCGGTTTTGGTTTTGTCACTGGCGCCACCATGGCGAGCTTCACGGCACTAAGTGCGGCGCGTCTAAGCCTTTATAGGAAGTCTGGCTATGATCTAAAAGCAGATGGGATCAGGAACGCGCCAAAGATCCGCTTTGTTATGAGTGAGGAAATCCATCCCACCATCATCATTGGGCTACAGTATATGGGCTACGGCAAAAATGAATTTGAATTTGTCCCTGTGGATGATCAGGGCCGCATGATTGCGGAAAAGCTTCCCATGCTCGATGATATGTCGATCGTGATTTGTCAGGCGGGGAATGTGAATAGCGGCTCCTTTGATCCGTTTGAAGCAATTTGCGCAAAAGCGAAAGAAGCCGGTGCATGGGTTCATGTAGACGGAGCTTTTGGTGGCTGGATACGCGCATCAAAAAGCCGCTCCCACTTGGCGGACGGTATGGATAAAGCTGACAGCTGGTCGGTTGATTGCCATAAATGGCTTAACATCCCTCATGACAGTGCCATCGCCATCGTGCGCGATAAACGGGCTTTGCAGGAAACATTCGGAGTGGTCGCGCCTTATCTGGTTACCGGTGAAAAACGGGATCCGGACCATTATACGCCTGAGCTTTCCCGACGTGCTCGGGGTATCGAAGTCTGGGCCGCGCTTAAGCATCTTGGTCGCGATGGCATGGGGGATCTTCTTGACCGCTGCTGCAATCATGCGAAAGTCTTCGCGAGTGAACTGGCCAACATGGGCTTTACCATCCTGAATGATGTTGTGATCAACCAGATCGTGGTAACCATGGATGATGAAAGCAAATTGGACGGTTTTATCGAGCGCGTACAACAAAGCGGTAAAACCTGGTTTGGTCCTACAAACTGGAAAGGACGCAAGGGATTTCGTATCAGCGTATCATCCTATGTGACCACTGATCAGGATGTTAAGATCGCGCTAAAGGCCATAGAAGACGCGCTTAACTGATAATTTCGGTGATGATGTCGCATTTGACCGAATTGGCGATAAAACAGACTTCATGTGCCTTGTGATGCAGCTCTTCAAGTTCGGCGCGGCTCGGTATGCGTTCACCGCTATAGCTTGCTTTTACTTTTAACGTCACTTTGGTTATGCCCATAACGCCTCGGGCGATGCGACGAAGTACGCCAACAGCCTCATCTTCATAGTGATCGACAACGAACCCCGCCTGGGCGGTGACATCAAGGAAGCTAAGCATGTGGCAGCTTGATACCGCCGCAACAAATGCTTCTTCAGGGTCAATGTAATTTTCATTGGAATAGGGGAGTGGTACAATATGGGTCGAAGGCGACGCTGGCAGTACGTTTCCATTTTCAAAGCTCCATTTATGTTCACGGCTGTATTTACTGTCGGTGAAAATTTCTTTTTCACCACGCTGCCAGGATATGGTTACGGGATATTCAAACATGTAAAGCTCCTTCTTTTGCGCGTGACTTAATCATAGCCGCAAATTTGCAAATATCCGAATGTTGTTTTTTTAATCCACTTCGCTATAAAGAATGAAACACAGAGGAAGGAAACAAATGAAAAACTACCTGGCCGACAGTGCCCGCACCGCATCCAATACGTATTTCACTGACAAAGTCACAGAAGAAGAGGTTAAGTCGACCTTCGAGACTTTTGCCGCGACAGGTGAAGTGCTGGATAATCAAAAGCGCCGCCTTTTTTATGGTAAAGGTGATGCGCTTTCTGGCGGTGAGGTCGATGGTTTTTCAATTGAAGGCCTAAACGGCAATATCGTCCACGCCATTTACGGCCTTTGTACCGAAGCCGGTGAAATCAGTGAAGCCTTTCTTAAGGCCGCGCAAACGGGCTCGTTTGATGAAGTAAATTTAAAAGAAGAAGCAGGTGATCTTATGTGGTACCTCGCGATGTTATTCAGAGAGCTGGATACAGATTTTGAGACCGTCGCCACCACCAACATCAATAAATTGAAGGCGCGCTTTCCAGAAAAATTTACCCAGGAAAAAGCCTACGATCGGGATCTTGATACGGAAAGGGAAATTCTTGAGACTAAATAAAAACATTGACTGAACGGTTTGTTACTTTATAACAATTGATAAGCACAGTTCATTCAAACTAATTGGGGGATCTCATGAAATTCTTAAGTCTTATTTGCGCGTGCGCATTATTTGTCACTTCAGCGACCACTGCTTTTGCAAAGGATCGCAGCTATAAATTCACCTTTAACGGGCACGCCAGCGAGGAAATCGCAGACATGGACGACTACGCCATGATGCGTGCCGCTGAATATGCGCTAAAAAAAGGCTATACTCATTTCGTGATTGAAAATACGCGCCGTTATGTGAAAGCTGCACGAAATGGAGGTGGTCTTGGTTCACGTAATTCCGGTAAGCCAAAACCAAGAACAGAACTAAAGATTCATGTTTATGATGCCGATCCTGCCATTGAAGGCGTATATGAAGCTGCATCAACAATTCAGGGCCTTAATACAAAATACGCGGAATAATCTTTACCGGATTAGTCGCGGATACGAATAAAATTTGGCTCGCATTTTGTAATCACAATTTTCTTTCATTTGTGATCACTTAACATGTTGAATATTGACTTAAGCCCTTGATAGGCATACCCTTAAAGTAACTTAAATATTTTGGGAGGTATGTGTAAAATGTTGTACAATCGTTTATTAAAATCAACCACAGCGCTAGTCGCATCTTCAATCATCGCCACGTCTGCTCTTCCCGCCTACGCGCAGGATGCCACTGAAGACGAAAATACTGACACAATTTATGTGACCGGATCATTCATTAAAAAACGTTCGCAGGAAAATTCGGCTGCACCGCTGAATGTGCTTAGTCGTGCCGATTTAACGGCGCAGGGGTTCAATACCCTTGGTGACGTAGCGCGTAACATGACCTTTAACTCAGGCTCTGAAATAAACACCGATGCCTTTACGCAAAACTTTTCCACAGGAACAGGAAACATTAACCTGCGTGGACTTGGCCTAAGCTCGACTTTGGTGCTGGTTAACGGTAAGCGCCAAACACTTTCTGCGGCCTATGCCGATGACGGCAGCACATTTGTGGATACCAACACATTGATGCCAATGATCATGGTGGATCAGATTGAAACCTTGAAGGATGGTGGTTCTGCTATTTATGGTACGGATGCTGTATCCGGGGTTGTAAACTTCATTACTCGTAAGAATTTTACGGGTTTCGAAGTGGAAGCAGGATATCAAAGGACCACCGACGATAATCAACGGGATTATGATATTTCTGCAATTTTCGGAACTGAATTTGGTGACAGCGGTAATTTTGTTATTGCCGGTAACTTCATGCATCGGTCAGCGCTGACCGCGTCCGACCGTTCAGAAATTACGTCAGGAAGCGGTATTTCCGGTTCCGGTCAGCCGGGCACACTTCTATTCCTGGATCAAATCCCGACCGCGGACCCAACGCAAGACCTCAATATGAATGGTTTCATTGATCAGTTACCGATTATTGATCCCTATTGCGGCACCGCGGCATTTTCCATTCCGAACCCGCTTGGGGACCCAATTCCAACGGGCGCAACCACGTCGGTGACGCCGGGAACTTGTAATTTCCAGTTTGATCAGTTTTATGATCTCGTGCCGGAAGAAGAACGCGTGCAACTATTTGCATCCATTGATACGGATCTTGGGGACGCGGCGCATTTCTATATGGAAGTGGGATATGCCAACAATCAGGCGAAAAGAAACAACGCGCCGGCTTTTCCCGTAGCATCCCCAGTACCCGTACTTGTGGGTGATGGTGTGGGCGGTGTCATGCCAAACGTTCCGGCGGAGGTAGCACCGCTTATTGCCGCATACGGCATTTCAACGGCCCTCTTTATCGGCCGTATTCAGGGTGCTAATGCGGATCCGTTCGTATCCTACCATGATAACGATACATTCCGGATTGCTGCGACGCTTGATGGATATTTCAATGACCGCTGGTCATGGGAAACATCGGCCACATACAGCACTAACAGTTACGATATCAATGTAAATGATGTAATCCGTAACAATTATATCCCGGCGCTGGCAACCGGTGCCTTTAACCCGTTCGGGACTGCCTGGACAACTCATCCGAATGATCCGGCACTTGTCGATTCACTGATTGCCAAAACTCAGTTGGAAGGTAGCACTAACCTCTTTACCTACAATGCCCACATCAGTGGTGAACTGGGGCAGGTAAACGGTAATCCGATGCAAATTGCTATTGGTGGTCAGTATCGTCGCTCCGAAATGGATTATGACTGGGGTGATGACTATAATGGTCCAACCGGGGACGGCAGCAACGGTGGGGCGTTCACGGGTGGTCCGCTTGAACCATTTAATGGCGGTAATCTGATGTTCCTTTACGGTGGCCCTGATTATGGTGGTAAGCGTGATGTCGCAGCTGCCTTTATCGAACTGGCGATCCCGTTCCATGATACCCTTGATGTTCAGCTTGCGGCCAGATACGAAGATTACGGTAGTGGTCTAAACAGCTTCGATCCTAAGGTTTCTGCGCTGTGGCGTCCGAATGAGATGTTCTCCGCCCGCGCGTCATACAGTACGGCGTTCCGTGCACCATCGCTTTATAACACGGTTGGTGTTCAAACCGCGCTCAATGAAATCAGTGCCGCCGGTCGTTCAACCTTTATTCCTGTGACCTCAACCGGTAATCCAGATCTTGAGCCAGAAAATGCCGACGTATTTAACATCGGCTTTACATTAAGACCAAACGATCAGTTCACCATTGGTGCTGACTACTGGCGTTATGAATTTACCAACCTGATCACGCAGGAAAATTCACAGTCAGTGGTTAATCGGGCGCTGCTCGGTGATCTGTCGGCGCTGGCACAGCTTGATTTTAATATTCCTGGCGATGTGACAACGCTTACCCGGATTAGAACGAACATCATCAATGCACCAACGGTGACCACAGACGGGCTTGATTTTTATACCCGCTATGACATGACCGTCGGTAACGGTGGCACACTGACCTTTGGCGGCGAAGCGACTTATATCTTTAGGTATGACGCAGTTGATCAGGCAGGTGTGGCCTTTGATGGTGCGGGAAGCAGAAACTTCAACAATTTCGCCCGTTCCATGCCGGAACTTCGCGGAAACGTGAATGTTGGCTACCGCACGGATAATCATATCCTTGCCGCCTTCTGGCGTTATATCGATAGTTATCAGGATGATCAAAACGATGTTGAAGTGGAAAGCTATTCAACGGTTGATCTTCAATATACCTACATCTTCGGTGATCCGGATGATGCACCGCTACGTGCGACAGTGGGCGTGATTAACCTGTTTGACAAGCAAATTCCAACTCTTGCAACCAATGCCGGCTTCGACACCAAGGTCCATGATCCGCGTCAGCGCATGATCTACATGAAGCTTGGTAAACGGTTCTAAGAAACATAAATTTCAAGCGCCGGAGACAATTGTTTCAGGCGCTTGACTCTATGCCAACGCATTCATATCCTCAGCGTTATGCGTTTGTTCTTCATAATCATAATGCTGTTTACATTGCCAAATCTTGTGTTCGCACAAGGGTTTGGTGGTAAGCTTTCTGTGGGCGATAAGATGCCGGAAGAACTTGGCATCGGCCCAAATGGTCGCAAGGTTAGGACCAGCAATAACGCAGGCAAAATCCTGGTGGTTGGATTTTGGGATGTACACTGCCAGAGCTGCCTGACCATGTTATCCGTATTTGATAATCTTCAAAAAAGCGCTGGCCGAGATCGGCTAACGGCCGTTGCCATCAATCACGGAAATTCGGTGACCGAGTATAAAACATTTGCTGATGCTTTGGGCCGTGTTTCAATGACCTTGAGCCATGATAGGGATTTTAAGGTTGGTATAGATGATTTTGGTGTTGAAATGGTTCCGTATATGGTGATCGCCAATCATATGGGCGAGATCGCCTTCATTCACTCAAGCTACAGCGGGGATACAACCAGCAAACTTGCCAAGCAGGTCACATTACTGCTCAGGCAACAGGCCGCCAACTAGGTTAAAAACACTTCACTTTTTTATTGAACCTTTTTAAACTGAGCCAAAAAAAGGGAGAATTTTATGCGCTTGAGTTTGATGGTGCTGATGTGTTTTACGAGTGTTGCATTTGCGCAGGACCGGGAAACGGTAAATGTGGACGGGCTTATTGAGCCGGTTGAAATCGTCAAGGATACATGGGGTGTCTCCCACATATATGCTCAGAACCAGCAGGATCTTTTCTTCGCGCAAGGCTTTAACGCCGCGCGAGACAGGTTGTTTCAGTTTGAAATCTGGCGCCGTAAAGCCACCGGGACGCTTGCGGAAATTATGGGGGAACGCGCGCTTGATCATGACAAGGGTGCGCGGCTGCTTCGCTTTAGAAATGATCTGGCGGCGGAACTTGCCCATTATCATGAAGACGGCACGGAAATCATCAATGCCTTTGTGGCAGGCGTAAATGCTTATATCCGGGAGACTGAGAAGAACCCGGAGCTGCTCCCGTTTGAATTTGAACTTCTTGGCCTTAAACCGGGGCACTGGACGCCAGAGATCGTTATATCGCGCCATAATGCGCTCACGGGCGGCATATCCAATGAAATCATGCTCGCCAAAGCAATTACGGCAATTGGCGCGGAAACATTAAAAGAATATATGCCCTTTTATCGGGACACACATCTGGAACCCTTTGATGGTATTGATTTATCGACCATCACGTCTGACATCATGGCGTCATATCGCGCGTCCCGCAGCATGCCGGGTTTTAACGCTGAAGATCTCGCTAATCCGGAGATGGCCAGTGCGAAAATGGCAAGCGCGGTAAATAGTGCCCTGCCACAGACAGACGAGAATTTCTGGGATAATCCCTTTTACGGTATTAACAATGTTGGCAGTAACAACTGGGTGATATCCGGGGATAAAACGGCCAGCGGCAAGCCAATGATGGCAAATGATCCGCACCGCACCATTCAAATCCCGTCATTGAGATACATGGTGCATCTGCACGCGCCCGCAAAAGACGGCAAACGCGGCTGGAACGTGATTGGCGGCGGGGAGCCGGTTCTTCCGGGTGTTTCCATTGGTCATAATGAACATGGCGCCTGGGGGCTTACGATCTTCAGGATCGATCAGGAAGATCTTTATGTTTATAAAACCAATCCGGATAACCAAAATCAATATTGGTATCAGGGCAGGTGGGCCGACATGGTGATTGAAGAAACCACCATCACCGTTAAAGGGAAAGGGGACGTTGCCGCGACCCTTAAATATTCAATCCACGGTCCGGTAATCCATGAAGATCCGGATAATAATGTTGCTTACGGGCTTAAAGCCGCGTGGCTGGATATTGGCGCGGCGCCATATCTTGCGTCCCTTCGTATGGATCAGGCGGAAAATTTCGAAGAATTTCGTGACGCTTGTAGTTTTTCCGGGCTTCCCGGTGAAAACATGGTCTGGGCCGATAAATACGGTACCATCGGTTGGCAATCAGTGGGATTAACACCGGTGCGTTTTGGCTGGGACGGAAGTCTGCCGATCCCGGGGGACGGCACTTATGAATGGAATGGTTATGTGCCGATCAAGCAAATGCCCCATGTGACCAATCCGAAGGAAGGATGGTATGGGACCGCCAACCATGCAAATGTGCCAAAGGGATATCCCAATATCTTCTCTGATTTTTATTCTGACTATGCCCGCTATGAACGGCTTCTGGAAGTATTGCCAGACGCAACGGGCCATAGTCTGGCGGACAGCATGGCCCTTCAGTATGATAATAAATCCATGAATGCGGTTGCCAATATGCCGCATATTCTAGCCGCACTGGCGGGGCACAGCGAGGAAGAAGCGGTTGCCATGCTCGCAGGTTGGGATTTCAGGATGGACCGGGACAGCGTTGCTGCTGGCATTTACGATATTTGGGAAAGGACGATGATTTATATTGTTGCCACATCCGTTGTGCCTGAAGACGTTTGGAGCAATGTTCCCATGCTCAGCCGTGAAAAACTCCGTGAATTCATCAATAATCCGCCTGAGATGTTTTTTGGTGAAAACCCGAAATCCACTCGTGATGGGATGATCCGGGACGCGCTTGATGGCGCCATCGAATATCTTAATCGTGAACATGGAAATAATCGTGCGGACTGGGTTTATGGAAATCTTCATTTTGCCAAGCAGGTTCACCCGCTTAGTCATCTGGTAGGCGCAGAAATGAAGGCTAAGATCGACACGGAAATGCTTCCGCGAGGAGGGACCGGCAACACGCTTAACGCCGCCGGATTTTCCTTGGGAGCGCAAAATCATGGAGGCAGTTTCCGCATGATCGTTGATACTGCCGATTGGGATGAGACAATCGGCACAAATACACCGGGCCAATCAGGCAATCCGGACAGTAAATATTATAAAAATCTGTTTGAAAACTGGAACAGGGGCACATTCTTCCCTATGTATTATTCAAGAGAGAAAATTGATGAAAATGCAGGGCTGGTTATCAACCTTTTTCCAAATTAAAGTATAGAGTGAATTATTTGTCAGAAACTATTGATAATATTGATAAAATAACATTTGAAGATTATGGGGGTAACGCTGAAACTTTCTGGGAACGCACCAAAGATCATGATGTTACACAAAATTATGCGGCTTTTCTAAAACCTTTCGGGGATCGCACAGGACTGGATATCCTTGATTTCGGCTGTGGGCCAGGGCGTGACGTCGCTTACTTTAAGTCTCTTGGTCATAACCCGGTTGGTCTTGATGGTACGCCCGAATTTTGTGATATGGTGCGGGAAAAGACCGGAATGCCTGTGTTGCAGCAGACATTCAATGATCTGAATCTCGCTGAAAATAGTTTTGACGGTGTTTTTGCCAATGCGTCTATGTTTCATGTGCCGAGCGTAAATCTTCATAAAGTGCTTACTGACCTTCACAGGGCGCTTAGACCAGAAGGTATCCTATTTACATCCAACCCACGCGGCGACAGCGAAGGGTGGTCGCGGCCGGGGCGTTACGGCAACTTTATGCAGTTTGAAAAGTCACTTAGATATCTTGAAAAGGCAGGATATGAGCTTCTTCACCACTATTACCGTCCACCTGGACTACCAATTGAGCAACAGAATTGGCTTGCCATGGTAAGCAAAGCTGTTAAAAATTAAGCTAGGGTATGGATCGGGTGTTGGGGCATTAGTTGTGTTGGGAACATGTAATAGTAAAAAACACCGCTAAAGTGCATTTGAATGAATTTATTAATCGATATCGCGACGCTGAATAGTGTAAGTGCGACTTTTTATTTCATATTGCTTGTATTGCTGCTGATATTTTGGCGGCAGAACCGCGATATCGACGCCATCATTTGGTGGTGCGGATTTCCCTTTTTTCGCCTCATAAACGCGCTGATTGGCTCGGACGCGATCGAATATGATCTTGAATTTATCGTTTATATTGGCAACGTATCCATCTTGCTTTCTGATACCAGCCTGATGGTCGGGTGTCTTAAATTCACTGAAAATAAAACCCCGTGGAAAATCATAAGCGTTTATATGAGCGCCTTTATTATTCTTTGTGTCTATCAGCATGGCATCAATGCGGATCTGGCACTGCGTACAAAAGGGATTATCATCTTTGATATTATACCCATCATTGCATCCATTTACGCGCTGTCACAGCTTGATAATCGCAACTTTGCCATCGAAAAAATGTTTACCATTTTTTGGTTAGCCTTTGGCGTCGGTATATTCGTTTTTTGGGTACTGATTGATTTTGAATTTAATAACCCAAGATATGATACAAATGTGGTGCTCAGTTTGGCACTTGCCTATCTAAGTCACATTTTTATTACTGTTGGACTTATCATCCTTACCATCGCGGCGCGGCGCAGCCGGTTGATGATTGATATCACCATCAACAAGGCACTTGAACACGACCTTGAACAGACCCTTGAAGAAGCGCAGATTGCCAATGAAGAAAAGAACCAGTTCCTGACCAATATGAGCCATGAGCTGCGCACACCGCTAAACACAATCATTGGTTATGCGGAAAGTTTGAAGCTAGGTTTTTATGGCGATCTTAACGATCGCCAGAAGGAATATATTGAAAATATTTATAGTGGCGGTGAGCTGCTCTTGAAGCTTATAACGGACCTACTTGACCTTTCTGATGTCGAAGAAGGTAAGATCGAAATCATGCTTGAAGAAGTCAATCTTACTAGGCTTTTCGATAAGACATTGCCTTTGCTTAAGGAAATTGTCGGAAAAAAATCAAACCGGCTAAAAGTAATAAATAGTATTTCTGAGTTGGAAGAGCCGCCAACTATTCAGGTGGATCAGATCAGAACCAAACAGATCCTGATTAATTTTATGTCAAATGCGGTTAAATATAGTGAACAGGACACACCCATAACCCTGGAAGTCTCAGAGCATGATGATGCGCACTACCGTATATCGATTACCGATAAAGGGCGGGGGATTGATAAGGACCAGCGGGACAACATCTTCAAGCCATTTAACCGCGCAGGCATTACTGACAAAAACATCGAAGGAATTGGTGTGGGGCTTTCCATTGCCAAATCTTTAATCGAAGAAATGCATGGCTCAATCGGTTTTAAGAGCAAGGTCGGAAAAGGATCAAGCTTCTGGATCGACATCCCCAAATCAAAACAACGGCAGCTCCCCATCGGATAGAATATGGAAAATTTAGACATAAATACCATGCAATATCTTAGCTCCGCAATTCTTGTGGTGCTCTCGGTTCTAATGGTTTTACTTTATGTTCGCGACAGGAAGCAACTGGCTGGACTTTGGTGGTGTGCGTTTGGTATATTGATCAGTATTGATACGGTTCTTTCGAGCATGCCGGCAATCCGAAATATGGAACCGTGGGTGTATTTGTTTAATACCAGTGCGAGTTTTGCATATTTTTCACTAATGCTTGGATGTATGCGGTTTGCCAACATAAGAATTGGTAGAAACCTTGTTATATTTTTGTTTGTAAGCTGTGCCATTGTAAATGCCATTGGCGCCAGTAGTCCCTTCAGTGATGAATATCGCCGCGCCATCATTGTGTCCTATAATACCATCGGACTTTTGTTTTCTGCCTATGCCATTTATAAGCTTCGCACGCGGATCTATTTGCTTGAAAAGTATTTTCTGCTTGCTCTCCTGGTTTCGCATCTGAGCATTCATGCGTTCTGGGCGTATTTAAGTTTCGATATTTCCAATGTGGATGAAACCCTTTTCAGTAAAAGTGTGACGCCCATGTATATGGTGCTGATCTTTATTTTAATCACCTTGCTGCTGCTGACGCTGGGTAAAATAAGATATCAAATGGAACAGGTAAATTTCCGCAGCATCGCCATCAAAAAGGCGCTTTCTGAAGCGGTCCGTGAGACAAAAGTGGCCAACAATTCAAAATCCATCTTCCTGACCAATATGAGCCATGAGCTAAGAACTCCGCTTAACATTATTCTGGGTTTTTCCGAAGCCCTAAAAATGGATTATCTCGGGCCGTTGAATGACAAACAGCGTGCGTTCATTGACAATATTCATTTTGGTGGAAAACGCCTTCTTGATCTGATTAATGATCTGCTTTCATTAAGTAACATTGAAACCGGAAACCTGAATGTTGAGCTGGAAAAGATCAAGCTTAAAGACATATTCAAAGACCACCGGGAAAACATTGCGCGGATTGCCCGAAAATATCACTGCACTCTGCATATTATTGAAGATTATGAGGGACTTGATAAAAACGCTTCCATCCTGGCAAATCAGGACTGGCTTGACCAGGTCTTTGCTGCGTTGGTGGATAATGCCGCTAAATATGCGTCGAAGGCTGGAACCATTTGGGTGAACGCCTTTTCGCTTGATCAGGATTATATCCGCATCACCGTCAAGGACGAAGGTGCTGGTATCAAAGAAGAAGAACAGGAAAACGTTCTTAAACCATTTAACCGGGCAGGCATCGAAAGCAGAAACATCGAAGGCACTGGTACCGGCCTTGCAATCGCAAAGGGCCTTACCGAAGCCATGAGCGGTGAACTTGGCTTTGAAAGTCGCAAAGGGATCGGTTCAACATTCTGGATTGACCTTCCTGTACGTCGGGATTAATCCTCACTCACTTTTGAAAAATCAAGATCGTGAAAATCGTAGCTGAAATCCGTAAGCGGTGATATCGCCTTCATTTTAAGGCCGTTTACCTTACCATCAAAATCCGTTTCGAACATGGCATAGGCATCCGCGTTGAAGCTCCGGTCATCCCATATCACCCTGAACGTGTTGAATTTGAAAGGATACATCTTACCTTTAAGCTTTTCTGAACGCATGGAGGTAAAATAAAGCCCGTCACCTTCCATGGTGATGGTCACATCACCAAACCAAGGGTCCCGGAATGCTCCCATATAATCTTCAAGCGGGAGCAGGGCGGTGGCATTCGCATCGGCGCTTTCCGCCGCAACTTGTGACGCGGCTCTGGCCTGGCTACGGTTTCTTTGCTCTTCAAGACGGTCGGTCCAATCCACATCACCGCTTTCAAGGTAGACTTGCATGACATTTTTCATAATCGCCCTCATGGCGGAACCGTTTTCCTGATTGGTGAGAACCACGACACCCAGCTTTTCTTTAGGGATCATAACGGTGTAAGTCACCATACCCAAAAGTCCGCCCGTGTGGGAAACATGCTTATAACCGTGATAATCTTTGAGGCGAAACCCAAGCCCGTATGCAGAAAAATTGGTATTGTGCCACATTTTATCGGAATTGCTTACTGGTAATATGGTTTGTGGGGTCCACATTTCTTCGTGCTGTTCTTTGCTCATAAGTCCCGCACCGTCATTTAAGTGCATATTGACCCATGTGAGCATGGCGCGCGCGCTACATTGAATACCGCCCGCCGCAGCGATTACCATGGGCTCGCTTAAGGGTTGAAGCCGGTGGGCTTTTCTCATTTCCCCATCAATAATCACATGAGGTTCAGCAATATTGTCATGGTCCACGAGTCCTGTGATATCCGCATAACAGCCATTCTTGATTGCAAGCTGATTCATGATCTGTGCGTCAACAAATTCTTCGAAGTTCATCCCTGATGCGGCGGCGATCACTTCACCGGCAACAACATAAAGCAGATTGTCATAGGCATATTCGGTTCTAAAGCCGCTTACCATTTTAAGGTGCCGGACGTTATGGATGATTTCCTCGCGGGTGACAAACGTTGATGGCCAGAACATAAGGTCTCCGGCGCCAAGCCCCATACCACTTCGGTGGGTTAGCAGGTCACGTATTGTAAACTCCCGTGTCACCCACGGATCCTCAAGACGGAAGTTGGGTAGAAAATCAATAACCTTGTCGTCCCAGTGAAGCACTCCATCATCCACCAGGATCGCCAGCGCAGCAGCGGTAAAGGCCTTGCTGTTTGACGCGATCGCATAAAGCGTGTCTCCATCGACAGGGGCGTCCTTGCCAATTTCGCGAACTCCATACCCTTTTAAATGTTTAATCTCCCCATCTTTGATGATGCCCACAGCGATGCCCGGAATTTCAAACGTATTCATCGCTTTTTCAACAAAGGCATCAAGTTCATTTTCCGTAAGCTCTGCTCCAAAAGCGGGCAGGGCGGTGGTTATACTAATAACAATGGCGAGTAGAATGGTTTTGGCGGGGGCTAGCGACATGATTTCCTCTTTTTATCTTATTGCTTTAATCCACAGATTAATCTGACACGTACAAGTTTCAAGAAAAAATAATTTATAAAAAATAAAGCCAGAACAAAGAGTTATAAAAAAGTGTAAAAAAAGCTGTTTTTTTGCACAGGTTTTTTATAGTTATCCCGTAATATTATAACAAATGATAATTATTCTTAATTGCGGACATAAATATAATTAAAGAAAGAATAAAATGAAAAAATCCCATGTGTTTTCCACTGTTCTGATGGCCAGTGTTTTTAGTATTCATCAAGTTGCAGTAGCTGACGGACAAAGGGTTGAAACAGTTGGGGATGCTTCAATCGTCACATATGAAAAAGACTATTTCGAGCAGTATACCGCAGTAACGCTACTCGACATGCTTCAGCTTGTTCCAGGGGCTAAGGAAATTCTTGACCGCAATAGAAGGCAGCGCGGCGGCGGCGGCGGTGGTGGAAACACCCAGGAACGCGGCTTTGGGTCTGGCGGGGATCAGATCCTGATCAATGGCAAACGCCTTGCAGGTAAATCAAACAATATTGATGACACTCTTGGTCGCATATCCGCTGAGCAAGTTGAAAAAATTGAACTGATCCGAGGAGCGGCAGACGGTCTTGACGTGCAGTCACAGGGTCTTGTGATCAACATCACAATGGCGGAGGGTGCTGCGCAATCAACAACATTCTGGCAAGTTGCCGCCAAAAGATATTTTGGAAGAGCAACGCGTCCCACATTCCTGGTTTCCCATAGCGGCTCAACGGGAAATTTGGATTACAGTGCCAGCGTTGAAAGAAAAGACGGTGGTTTCTTCTTTGACCGAGAGGAAGAATTTTTTGATGGGGCAGGTGATAAAACAGCGGACCAGTTTATCGATGGGAACTTCAGATGGCAAAGTTGGGCCTTCACCAGTAATTTGACCTACAATTTCGCCGATGGTGGTGTGCTAAGACTTAATGGCCTTTATGAACCAAGTGACCGTGGTGGCGTTGATGTGCGTGACAAAACAAGTGATACATTACGTCCAGAAATTTGGGATAACGATGGTAAGGGTGACGAGTGGGAAATTGGCGGTGATTATACCCGTTCTCTCGGCAGTATTGGTGATTTTAAAGCGCTTTTTGTTATCAATGCGGAGGACGAAACCTGGCAAACCAATCGCTCCCGCGGCACCGGGGTTGACGAATTTATCTATAATGATGAAGCAAGCACTGAATATGCGCGTGAAAAAATTGGCCGTGCGTCTGTTACTACGCCTATTTTTGGCAATCAGTCCCTCGAATGGGGCGGTGAAGTTGCCATTAACACTGCAGGCGGTTCTTTTTTAAATCTTGAACGCGATGCGGCGGTTGATCCATTTGACACAACAAGTGATGACGTGGTTGATATAAAAGAAAACCGCTATGAAGTATTTGCAAATCATACTTATAACGCATCTTCGAGCTTGGTTATTCAAACCTCGCTAACCACAGAGTTTTCAAAAATCATCGCTGATAACTTAAGTTTTGGTGCAACACAGCCACAGCGTAACACCAGCTTCACCTACCTAAAGCCCCGGGCTAATGTGCGCTACGATATCTCTGACCGTGATCAGTTACGTTTTACCGCAGAGAAAAAAGTAAGCCAGCTTGATTTTGAAAATTTCGTAACCAGTTTTAATCCGCGAACAGAGACACTGGAAATTGGCAACACCAACATTCGCCCGGAGCAAATTTGGGAATTTTCGACTACTTATGAGCATCGGCTCGCCAACGATGGTGGATCCATTGAAATCGAAGCTTTTTATCATGATTTCAAAGATCATATTACCAAAGTGGATTTCAGCGAATATGAAAATTTCGCTGGCGGTCCGATTTCAGCTGATGAATTTTTTGCTCTTCAGGGTATGCCAGGATTTGATGCTCTTCGCGACAGCATCAATTTTGAAAGCAAATCAGGCAACGTGGATAGCGGTAAAGCGTATGGTGTAAAGGTAAGATCAAGCATCCGACTTGGGTTTCTTAATTTGCCGCAGGCAGTTGTTGGCGTGAGCTATACCTATGAGAAAAAGGAAACAACGGACCAGTTTACCTTTATTACCCGACCGTTTGACCGTCATTCTGAACATACACTCGATTTTAACTTCCGTCATGATATCACTGACATTGGCCTTTCTTACGGCTTTGAAGGTAAAATAGAAAGTGACCGGATTACATATGATTTAACATGGGCTTGGCCGGGAAGCCCGGGCCTCGATCTGATAGCGTTTGCTGAATATAACGTTTTTGATGGCGCAAAATTAAGGGTTGAATTTGAAAATATTGGTGGCAGACCAAATCGATCTACATTCATTGGATACAATGATCATCGCAGGTTTGATGACAGTTGGGGACGGATCGAAAGATTTACTAAAAACCCAACAGAAGTAACGGTTTCACTGCAGGGAACATTTTAATCACGTGATCACAAAAACGTTATGAAGTTCGCATTGTGGTCATACAAAATTAATATATAGTACGATATAACATTCGTTTATAGCAAAAATCAGGGGCTAACAACCGATGACGGGTAACGACAGTACGAAGAAAATTATGCGCGGCTTAATGATGGGAGCCGCGTTTTGTGCGCTTTCAGTGGGTACTTCTTTTGCGGCACAAACAACTACAACAACTGCTGACGCATCGATTGTGACCTACGAACAGGATTTCTTTGTCCAATACGCGCCCGTAACCTTGCTTGATATGCTACAACGGGTACCTGGTGCTCAGGAAATTCTTAATAGAAACCGTCAGCAACGTGGCGGTCGTGGTGCACAGAACCAAGGTGAGCGGGGTTTTGGTTCTGGCGGTGACCAGATTCTGATGGACGGTAAGCGTCTCGCCGGTAAAAGCAATAATATTAACGATACATTGGGTCGTATTTCCGCAGATAGTGTAGAAAAAATTGAACTGATCCGTGGTACGGCGCAAGGGCTTGATGTGCAGTCGCAGGGCCTGGTAATCAATATAGTTCTTAAAGAAGGCGCCTCTAGCAGTTCAACTTTTTTCCAGATTAAAAGCGAAACAAAAGAAGGCGGCGACCCGGGATTTGAGGCGCTTGTATCCCACAGTGGTACTCAGGGTAATCTTGAATATGTGGTAAGTGCCGCGCGTAAAAGTAATAATGGTTTTACCGATCGCACAGAAGAATTTTTTGATGCAGATGGCGTAAATTATGGAGAGCGCGTAATAGACAATGACCGCACCGAGCGCGGCTGGGAATTTAACACCAACCTGACTTATAATTTTGAAAATGGTGGTGTTCTTCGTCTCAACGGGCTTTATGAAACCGAAAAACAGAATAATCATGAAAGCCGCATTGATACGGGCGACAGTCCTGCAAATGTGTTTTGGGACGGATTTGCAGATGAAAGCCAATGGGAAATCGGCGGCGATTATACGAAGGATATAGAGGGCCTTGGTAATTTTAAGTTCCTGTTTGTCATAAACCGGGCAACAGATCTAGACTTAATTGACCGTTTTGAAGACGCTGATCTTGCCAATCCGTTTTTGGAAACCGTTGAAGAAGAACGCGAGCTTGATAAAGAAAAGATTTTCCGAGCGTCAATAACCCGCAATATTTTTGAGGGCCAATCACTGGAAGTTGGTGGCGAAGCAGCCATCAATACTTCTGACAGGTCTTTTAGAAGTGAGGAATTTGACGAAGATGCAAATGCTTTTGTCATTGAAGCCGATGATGATGTTGAAATCAAAGAAAACAGATACGAGATTTTTGCCCATCATACCTTTAATGTATCAAGCGATTTCGTAGTGCAGACAAGTCTGACAACTGAACTTTCAAAGATCATTGCCAATAACTATTTTCCCGATGGTTCACTTCTTGATGCCCGTGATACAAGTTTCACATATTTCAAACCACGCCTGAATATGCGCTATGACGTGACGGGACGGGACCAGCTACGGGCGACTGTGGAAAAGAAAGTCAGTCAATTGGACTTCAACAATTTCGTGACCAGTTTTGACCAAAGAACCGAAGAATTCCGCATTGGTAACACAAGGATTCGCCCAGAGCAGCTTTGGGAATTCCTGCTTGCGTATGAGCACCGACTGGCAAATGATGGTGGCTCTTTTGAAATTGAGGGCTTCTACCGCGATTTCACTGATAAAATCGAGCGGGTTGATTTCACAGAATATGTAAATCTGGCACTTGAAGACACGGATAGAGAAACATTCTTTAGCCTTGTCGATGAGCCAGGATTCGATGTTGCGCGCACCTTCATTGACGATGAAGGGTCAGGCTTTACCGATAAAACTGGCAATGTGCCGAGCGCTACATCATATGGTGCCAATGTAAAAGGCAGCCTGCGCCTTGGATTTGTAGGACTAAGCGATGCGGTGCTGAGCGCCACTTACACCTATGAAAAAAGCAACGTGATCAATCAATTCACACTTATGGAGCAACGCTTTCAAAGACAGTCCGAGCATCGCCTGAACTTGAACTACCGTCATGATATGACGGATATCGGTCTTTCTTACGGTGGTCGTGCGAGCTTCAGCAGTGATGGTTTTACAAGTGATATCAACGACTACTGGCCCTTTAGCCCGCAGGCAAATTTCTCGCTGTTCGTGGAATATAACATCTTTGATGGTATTAAAGTTCGTGCAGATGCCAAACAGCTTACTGGTCGTAGAGGTGTGTCCACGCAATATTCATACATTGACCATATTCGTTTTGACGAGCTAAGCCGTCGTGCGGAAAAGGATACACGTACACCACGTGAGCTGGAGCTTTCCATTCAAGGAACATTCTAGTAAAAATATAACATTATAATATTACGTTTGCTTATTGGGCCTGATTTCGTTATATCAGGCTCAAGTTTTTTATAACAATAATCGCACGAAATATAGTAATGCCCCATAAGTTCCTGACCGCGCTGCTCATTTCCGGCAGTATTCTTCTTTATGTCTCCACCAGTTTTGCTGCGGATGAAGATGCCTCTGAAAATGCAGCCATTGTGACCTATGATCAGAGCTATTTTGAGAATTTCTCCGTTGTTACCCTGCTGGATATGCTAATGGCGGTGCCGGGCGTGCCGGATATCCTCAATCAAAATCAGCAGCAGGCAAGGCGCGCTCAATTCAGTGGCGGCGGTGGCCAGCGTGGCTTCGGATCCGGCGGAGACCAGATTCTGATGGACGGGAAACGCCTTGCGGGTAAAGCCAATAATATTAATGACACGCTTTCCCGGGTATCCGCATCGCAAGTGGACCGAATTGAGTTGATCCGTGGCGCGGCGAGCGGACTTGATGTTCAAAGTCAGGGATTGGTTATCAACATTGTGATGCGCGAAGGGGCGAGCACATCCACCACATTTTGGCAAGTTAAGGGCGAATATTCAGGGGGGCATCAGTTTGAGCCGGAGTTCCTTATCTCGCACAGTGGCTCCCGTGGGAAACTTGATTATACGCTCAGTTACGAATATCAAAACAATGACTTCTTCTCCAACGGTATTGAACAATTTTATGATCCAGATGGGCTACTTAAGGCAGAACAGGAATTGGCTGGAGAATTTGACCGTTTTGGTCACAAGGTGAACACCAATCTGGCTTACGAGTTTGAAGACGGCAGCCGCCTTCGCGTGAATGGCCTGTTTGAGCCAAATGGCATCAACGGCGAAGAATGGCGCGATAAAACCAGTGACGCCTTAAGACCAGTATACTGGGATACGGATCGGGACGATGAAAAATGGGAAATCGGTGGTGATTATTCCCGTGAAATGGGTGTGTTTGGTTCCCTTAAATCCTTGTTTGTTATTAATAGTAGTACGTTTGATCAGACGGTCTATCGCTTTAAAGGAGAAGATGATGATCGATATGAATTTACCCGTGACATAACTGATCAGGACCGTAGCGAGAAGATCTTTCGCGCGTCACTTACGAAGGGAATTGCGCGGGGCCAGTCGCTGGAACTTGGCGGTGAAGCAGCGATCAATGTCTTTACTAAAAAATTTGATAATTTTGACCGTGCCGATGCCGCGAGCGATCTTCTGATCGATAATAGTGACAACGTGGAAATAAAGGAAAACAGATACGAGGTTTTTGCTAATCACAGCTATAATATTTCTTCGTCTATGGTGCTGCAAAGCAGTCTCACCACAGAATTTTCAAAAATCATTGCCGATAACATTTTTCAAAATGGCGAAGTGGACCGTCGTGATACCAGCTTTACCTACCTTAAGCCACGCATTAATTTTCGCTATGATTTTACCGAGCGGGATCAATTTAGAGTTCTGGTGGAAAAGAAAGTAAGCCAGCTTAATTTTAACAACTTCGTGACCCGCTTTGATCCACAGGAACTTCTCTACCGCGAAGGAAATACAAATATCAGGCCGGAGCAAACCTGGGATTTTGCGTTTACCTATGAACATCGGCTCGCAGACGATGCCGGCTCCTTCGAAGGAGAAGTTTTCTACCGAAAATATACTGACCACATATCAAGCGTGGATTTTACCAATTATGTTGATTTTGGGTTCAACGAGGTCGATGCGGATAGCTTCTTTGCGCTACCACCGGATCAGGCGCTGCGGGACTACATAGATGATACAGGGGACAGCTATATCGCCAAATCCGGTAATATCGACAGTGCAAATGCCTACGGCGCAAAGTTAAAGACCAATCTACGGCTTGGTTTCATCGGGGTGCCGGATGCGACACTCAGCGTAAATTATACATATGAACGCCGCCGGGTAAGGGATCAGTTCACCGGAATGATACGTAACTTTGATCGTCATTCCGACCATCGGGTTGATGTGAATTTCCGTCACGACATAACAGAATATAAAATAACCTACGGTTTTGAAATTCGTGCGCGCAGTGACAGCGCCCGTCATTACATCAGCTATTATTGGCCAAACCAGCCAGCGGCAAATGTCAAAGTGTTCGCTGAAAAGACTATTTTCGATGACTACAAACTTCGCTTTGAAGGGGAAGGGCTTACCCGAAACCGCGGCAGTTCCACATATTGGATATATAGCGATCATATCCGCTTTGATGATTTATATGAACGTCAGGAAAAAAAGAACACACGCCCGGTTGAACTTCGCGTTTCTTTACAGGGTACTTTCTGACACTGTTAACAATAAATTAACAACATTATAATATTACATTTGATTATTGCGATCATATGTTTTATACCATTCGCAATACTTAAAAAATTTACAAAAATTTATTACAAAATATGGGTTTAGGGCGACCCTGTATTTATATTTTATGGGACTGATTAATGGCTAACCGGCGCCTGGTAAAACTTTTATCGACAACCTTTCTCACAGTTGGTTTTTTCGCCGCTCCAGTTAATAGTTTTGCCGCCGATGATGAAGGGGCTCTCAGTGATGCCTCTATCGTTAGTTATGAACCGGATTATTTCGTAAAATTCAATCCTGTTACCTTACGCGATATGCTTTCGCGCATCCCTGGTGTTCAGGAAGTGCTTAATAAAAACCGTCGCGGGCGCGGTCAGCGTGGATTTGGTAACGGTGGCGATCAGATCCTGATAGATGGTAAGCGTCTTGCTGGTAAATCTAACAATGTTAATGATCAACTTTCCCGGATTCCTGCCAGTCAGGTGGCACAGATTGACCTGATCCGCGGTGCCGCAAGCGGCCTTGATGTTCAAAGCCAGGGGCTGGTGATCAATATTATCCTCAAAGAGGGCGCCTCAAAGTCTACAACATTCTGGCGGGTGATGGGTGAATATACCTTTGGCCATACCTTTATCCCGCAGTTTCTGGTTTCCCACACCGGAACGGCCGGGGAACTTGAATATAATGTTTCCGTTGAACGTAAAGACGATAAAGGCTATCGCCCGCGTCACGAAATATTCTATGACGGCGATGATGTTGAAACCGGTACACAGGATGTGGAGCATGTCTTTAAGTTTAAAGGTTTCAAATTCACATCCAATGTGACCTATTCGTTCGAG
>JANQJN010000195.1 GCA_028281625.1 Emcibacteraceae bacterium
TACTGATGTCCGAGGGGCGGTGGAAACAGTTGCGCGAAGGTCAGACAGCCTTATGCATTTTGTGCAAAGCTACCGTAGTCTTACGCGCCTTCCGCCGCCGGAAAAAGAACAACTGGTCATCCGCAGAGAGTTTGATGAAATTGTTCGCATCGCCACAGTTGATTGGCAGAATAAAAATATCGCTATTGATGTAGAAGTTGCAACAGATAGTCTTGAATTGTTCGCAGATCGCGAAATGCTTGAACAAATGTTGATTAACCTGCTCAAAAATGCCGAACAAGCACTAGAAGACGTTGAAGATGCAAAAGTAAAACTTTCTGCTAAACTTAATAAACGAGGCCGCATTGTGATTGAAGTTTCTGACAATGGTCCTGGTATATCTAAAGAACTGGCGGAAAAGATATTTGTGCCATTTTATACCACCAAAAGGGATGGGTCGGGGGTTGGTCTTGCACTAACCCGTCAGGTGATGATTGCGCACGGCGGATCCGTAAGTTTGGTTGAGACCGAAGGCGGCGGGGCGACCTTCATTTTAACATTCTGATCAAAGGATTATATTTGTCCCAAAGCGCGATTAAATTTAAGTCAATTTCCAAAAAGTATGGTGAAACAACTGTACTGAGTTCGGTTGACTTGGAAATAAATGATGGTGAAACTACAGCACTTGTTGGTGAAAGTGGCAGTGGTAAAACCACCTTGCTACAAATAGTGAATGGATTGACATTGCCAACTACTGGATCTGTTGAGGTTTTCGGAGAAGAAATCGATTATGAAAATCTTCCGAAACTTCGCAAGAAAATGGGCTATGCGGTTCAGGGTGGTGGTCTTTTTCCCCATATGACAGTGTATGAAAATATCACCGTGATGGCCAAGCTCGGCGGGTGGTCGGACGAAAAACTTTCGGTGAGAGCGCATCATGTTGTGGAGCTTGTTAACCTTAAAAAGGAGCTACTTGAACGCTTTCCTCATAAACTTTCCGGCGGACAGCAACAGCGTGTGAGCCTGTGTCGCGCCATGATGCTTAATCCACCGCTTTTGCTTCTTGATGAGCCCTTCTCGGCGCTTGACCCGATTACCAAAAGTCATATTCATGATGAGTTTCTAAAGTTGCAAAAGGCGGAATCACGTGCGATCCTGATCGTCAGCCATGATATGGCCGAGGCGGTTAAGCTTGCAGACAATATTGTGGTTCTTAAGGACGGCAAAATATTGCAGGCGGGTAAGGTTGATGAAATTGTTAATGGGCCCGCTAACGATTATGTAGCTGGTTTACTTGCAAGTACGGGTGATTAAACAGAACTAAGCAATATACTGGTTTCACTGTTTAGAATTCCATCAATCATGCGAACTTCCCTAAGTACCCGATCAAAATCTGTAAGGCTAGTTGTATGAATTTCTGCAACCAGATCCCATGCTCCATTGGTCGTATGTAGTGTTTGCAGTTCCGGAAGGCCGCGAAGTCGTTTGATCACCTGTGAAGTGGATTTTCCAACTACTTCGATCATCATCAACGCGCGAATGGCGTCTTCTTCATAATTCTCACGTACCCGCACAGTAAAGCCATGAATGATGCCGGATTCCATCAGACGATCTAGCCGATTTTGCACTGTACCGCGGGACACATTCAAAATATCCGCTAGCTTGGACAAGGCCGCACGCCCATCGGCCCGGAGTAGCGAGATTAGCTCCCGATCGAGGCTGTCATATGTGTATTTTGAAGTGATGTTCTCAGTAGATTTCATTTGCGCGCACTAAAATTATCAATTTGTATAATAACATGAAGCAATATGACATAATTTTAAACAAATTATATAAAAAAATGCCATTGTTTATAAAAATAAGCAGTAATATTCTGTTTTCTTTCGGTAATTGAAGCAATGAAATGGGTGTAGACATGTTGCATAAACCAAGCAGTGAACTCAATCTTGTACCATTCGTTAGTGTTGACGATATGATGAAGATCGTTTTGGACATCGGTGTGGAAAATATGCTGATGGGTATTTGTGATTATCTTGAAGAAGATTTTAAGCGCTGGGAGCTTTTTGATAAAACCCCGCGCGTGGCATCACATTCAAACGAAGGTGTGATCGAACTAATGCCTACCAGTGATGGTGAAGTGTACGGATTTAAATATGTAAACGGCCATCCGAAAAACACCAAAGAAGGACTTCAAACGGTTACGGCATTTGGCGTACTAGCGGATGTGGATACAGGTTATCCGGTGCTTTTATCTGAGATGACGATCCTGACGGCCCTGCGCACAGCAGCAACGTCAGCGATGGCGGCAAAATATCTTATGCCTAAGGGATCAAAAACTATGGCGATGATTGGTAATGGTGCCCAGTCAGAATTTCAGGCATTAGCATTCAAGTCAATTTGCGGTATCGAAAACATTCGGCTTTATGATACGGATTCTGCGGCAAGCGATAAGTGTATTAGAAATCTTGATGGATGTGGCTTAAGCATCGTGAAGTGCGACAGTGAGCAGCTCGCTGTGGAAGGCGCGGAAATCATCACCACCTGCACAGCCGACAAACAATATGCAACGATCCTGACGGACAATATGGTGGGATCGGGAGTTCATATCAACGCGATCGGTGGGGATTGCCCTGGTAAAACCGAACTTCATAAAGACATTCTACTGCGGTCTGATATATTTGTGGAATATCCGCCGCAAACCCGCATTGAAGGTGAAATTCAGCAGCTTGAAGACGATTACCCTGTCAAGGAACTTTGGCAAGTGATGACAGGTGACGTAGAAGGTCGGACGAATGAAAAGCAGATCACGTTGTTTGACGGCGTTGGCTTTGCCATTGAGGATTTTTCTGCACTGCGTTACCTGCTGGACCAACTCAAAGATACAGGCCGATATCAGGATCTGGATATGGTTGCCGACCCTGATGATCCGCGTGATCTGTTTGGTATGATACTGCGTGAAGAACAAAGACAAAAAAGGGAGGGCGCGTGATGGAAAGACGAAGCGCCCAGGCCCCTTCATCGGTGATTATGGTACGACCACATCATTTTGCACCTAACGAGGAAACAGCGAAAGATAACGCCTTCCAGCGCATGAATTACGAGAGGTCCAAAGTAGAAATATCGAAGGATGCCTACGACGAGGCCACGCGTGCGGCTAAGACATTGGAAGATTATGGTGTAAGGGTTCATATTTTTGAAGATGAAGGTACTAAAACACCGGATTCTGTTTTTCCCAACAACTGGTTTTCAACCCATCCCGGTGGACATGTGGCCATATACCCCATGTATGCGGAAAATAGGCGTCTTGAAAGGCGCTACGATGTGATTGAAATGCTTAAAGCAGACTACCGGGTTCAGGATATCATTGATTATTCGGGCCTTGAACCGGATGGATTGTTCCTTGAAGGGACAGGTGCCATGGTACTGGATCATATCGACCGAACAGCATATGCCATTAAATCAAATCGAACCGATCCGGTAGCGCTAGAGCGCTTCTGTACCCATTTTGGTTATGAGCCGATGGTGTTTGACGCATTGGATGAAGATGGTACCGCCATTTATCACACCAACGTATTAATGTGTATTGCCACAGATTATGTGATGATCGGACTTGATATGATTTCAGACGTGGCACGCCGTGCGGAAATTGTCGAACGATTTGAAACATCTGGCCGAGATGTTATCGCGCTAAGCAATGATCAGATTGCCAGATTTGCAGGTAATGCTCTGGAGCTTCAAAGTGAAAATGGCCGAATTCTGGCGCTTTCGACCACGGCAAATGATGCGCTTAGTGACGACCAAAAAGCAATCATTGAAAAAAGCACACGGATTGTCCCACTTGATATCCCAACCATTGAGTTGGCAGGCGGATCAGTGCGCTGCATGCTTGCGGGAGTGCACCTTCTGCCGCGCTAAGTTGACTAACGATTTCAAATGATTGATAGTACGGACCACACAAAATCGAGGGTGGTCAGGTTATCTTAACACGGTTCACACAAATTATTTCGACTGCTGCGGTAATAGTAATTTTGCTGCTTTCACCTTCTGTCGCGCAAGACGAGAAAATCACTGTGGGCAGTAAAATGGATACTGAAAGCTATCTGATTGCGGAGATGATTTCACAGCTACTCGAACATAATGGCTATGATGTTGAGCGAAAATTCGGTCTGGGTGGAACCTTGATCAGCTATGATGCCCTTCGGGAAGGGGAAGTGGACCTCTATCCTGAATATACCGGTACTATTTCTGCGGTGCTGATCGATCCCGAGGAAAGGCCCGAAGACACCACAACTATTGAAAGTTATCGCGAAGCCCTGGAACGGCGCGGCCTTCAGATTTTTTCACAGTTTGGATTTAATAACTCCTACGTGCTCACCATGAATGGTGATGCGAGCAGAGAAAAAAACATCTCCAAAATGTCGGATCTTAGGAACCATCCGGATCTTGTGATCAGTCTTAGTCATGAATTTCTCAATCGCGATGATGGTTGGCCTGCATTGAAACGGGTATATGGGCTTGGTCATACACCAACCGGCATTCAGCACGGGCTTGCCTACAAAGCTATTGATGAAGGCATGATCGATATTACTGACGCTTATTCCACCGACGGTGATATTGAGCGTTATGGGCTTGTTTTCTTAGAAGACGATCTTGATTTCTTCCCGAAATATTATGCTGCCATTATGACAAGATCGGATTTTCCCGATCATGCAAAGCGAATATTGTCCCGTCTTGAAAACATGCTCAATGATGAAGGGATGCGCGCGCTTAATGCCAGGATTGTAATAGACCAGCAAACATTTGAGGAGGTTGCCAAAGCGTTTCTATTGGAACGTGGATTTATTGATGGCAGTGTGGAAATTTCATCCGAACCCGTTTTAAACCTGCTTATTAAAAATACAGTGACCCATATAAAACTGACATTGATTGCTCTCTCCATTGGTTGTGTTATCGGGCTATCTCTCGCACTCGTGATCTTCAGGTCCAAAAGATTATCTAGATCAGTGATATATTTTTGCGGATTGATGCAAACCATTCCATCGATTGCTTTGCTTGCCTTAATGATTCCGATCCTGGGTATTGGAGAAGTGCCGGCCATTGCGGCATTGTTTCTATATTCTTTGCTTCCAATCCTTAGAAGTGCAATCACAGCACTGTCAACAATTGACCCGGTACTGGTGAATGTATCTCGTGCTATTGGTATGACCCGTATGCAGCAGCTTAAAAATGTGCTCATTCCGCTTGCGCTTCCCAATATTATGGCGGGCGTGCGAACTGCAACAGTAATCTGCATTGGGACGGCAACACTTGCCGCCTTTATTGGCGCTGGCGGGCTGGGGGAACCAATTGTTACAGGGCTTGCATTAAATAAG